>NZ_JBLJBV010000034.1:0-51629 GCF_047638075.1 Phaeovulum sp. | reverse complement strand
GGCTGCGCAGGTGGCCATAGCCTCTCAATCAGCGTCATTCCGAAGGTGTTACGGCCCTGAGCAGTTGATGGATGCGGCCACGATGTTCTTCTACGGATTCACCGGCATCACCCCGGCGATGACCTTGAAGAAGGCGGGCGCGGGGTCGGCCTATGCCATGACGACCCGTGATTCCAACGGCGATTTCCTTGACGGCGGCAAGACCTACAAGATCACGCTTCCCGGCCCGGTTCCGGCCAAGGATTTCTGGTCCTTCGTTGTCTATGACAACCAGACCCGGTCACTTCTGGAGACGGATCAGAAGCTGGCAGGTGTGGACAGCAACGACAAGGCGCTGAGCGTGGGTGCGGACGGGTCCGTCACCATGTGGTTCGGCCCCAAGGCTCCGGAAGGGCATGAGGCCAACTGGGTACAGACCATGCCGGGCAAGGATTATTTCGTCGGCTTCCGGCTTTAGGTACCGCTGGAACCGTGGTTCAACAAGAGCTGGAAGCCCGGAGATCTGGAGCCAATCAGCGAGTAATTTCAAACAACATGACGGACCGCGCAGCACGCAGGGTCCGTCACGAAACAGAGTTGAGAAACGCCTGAAAAATCTGCCGCTCATGGCGTGATCTGGTAGGCTTGGGCAACCCTTCAAGGGGTCATTCTGATGCGAAAGCAGCCTACCTTTCCAGGTCTTCGCGATGCAAAGGCCGTATTCCAACTGCATGGCGCGTCGATGTCAGGCCAACTCAAATTCCGCACGAAGCTGGCGCGCTCTCGGTTTCGAAAGTTCATGGCAGATCAGCCGCCTTCGGTTGCCGTGCTGGAGGCTTGCGGCAGCGCTTATTACTGGGCGCGCGAGATGATCAAGCCTGCGCATGAGGTAAAGCTGATGGCACCGCAATATGTGCGCCCGTTCGTCAAGCGGCAAAAGAATGATGCATCCGACGCCGAGGCGATCGTGATTGCGGCGCAGCGTCCTGAGATGCGGTCTGTCGTGCCAAAGTCAGAAGATCAGCAAGCCTTAAGGCGATCGCCCCGCATTATGTCAAACCCTTCGTCGGGCATCAGAAGAATGACCAGAACGATGCAAAGGCCATCTGCACTGCCCTGATGCTGCCGAACATGAAGTTCGTGCCTGCCAAGTCCGAGGAGCAGCAAGACATTCTAGCCCTGCATCGGGCGCGCCGCCGCCTTGTCAATCACAGGACTGCACTGGTGCGCCAGATGCGCGGTCTGTTGCTCGATCGCAAGGATCTGAGCGTCGCTATATCTTGTCATCTTCATTCGGACCTTCCTCAGTCAGCGTGCCGAAAAAATCCTGCTTTCGCAGCTCCCTAACTTCGAGAGGATTACCGAGGCACCGCGATGCCCGCAAATCAAACGGGCGCTGCACCGCCATATTTTCTGTCGCGTGGCGCTATTGCGTCCGTTGTTCAGCCGGGGGTTGCGGCGCTGTCGGTTCTGGTGCTGATCCTTGCTTTGTTGGGCGTTGATACGGCCTGCGCGCAAATGCAGGGGCCTATTGGCGCGATTAACCTCTGCGGTGGCTGCCGCAGCCAGGCCGCGCGTCGTTGCGATGCGGACTGCGCCGTGCCTTGCCCGTCGCCATGTTCGTGGCCATGTCCGGTCTTTTTGCGGGCGGGTATTGCTTGCAAGGGGCAGGTTCAGGTGGTCCCGTCCCAACCGACAAGGCGCGACTTAGGCGGTTTGTCTGGCAATCTGCAAATGCCAAAAGCAAGCGGTGGCTGATCAGGGCGAGACCAGTCCAAACCCCGACCGGTCGGGGCTTAACGCTGAATGCCAGCCACCTTTCGTTCTTACATGTCTTTTTGCGCTTTGTTGGCCTCAGAAGTGATCGCGCCACCAGCGGTTTCAAGATCGCGCCCCGCACCCTTGACGGTTTCGCAGGCGGTCAGTGCCACCAGGGCAATCAAGACAATCAGGTGGGTTTTCATTTCGCGTCTCCATGTAACGGGTTGTTCTTTTGTAACCCTCTCTTAACGTTGGTCAATCGTCAACTGAAGTGGCACCATTATTCAACAAAGAGAGGGGGTGGTTTTGATCGGTCGTGTCGGGGTCCAATCTCGCAAGAGTGGCAAGATAAGCAGGCTACGGGCTGGGGCAAACGGTCAGCCCCCTGCGCCGCCTTCAAGGTAAGTCAAATGGCCCGCCCGCGCCGGATGGAAAAAGCCGCGCATCTTTAACCTTTGTCCGGCAAAGACCCTGCCTGTGGCTAGTGCGCCGTGTAGCCGCCATCGACCAAATGATAGGAACCGGTAATAAAGCTGGCACGATCTGACAGCAAAAAGACGATCAACGCGGCTACCTCTTCGGGTTGGCCAAGGCGGTTCAGGGCATGCTCACCCTCAAGAAGTTCAAGCGTTGCCGCATCCAGCGCGTTGCTGACCATCGGCGTGTGGATAAAACCCGGGCCGACGGCATTGACCCGAACACCCGCGGCGGCATGTTCCAGCGCGGCATTTTTTGTGGCCCCCAGAACACCATGCTTGGCGCTTACATAGGGCGAAGAGCCTGCAAACCCGACCGAGCCAAGGATAGAGGCCACATTGACCACAGCACCGCCACCCGCCTTTTCGATCTCGGGGATGGCGAAACGCATACCATAGAAAACGCCGGAAAGGTTGATGTCGATCACCTTTCGCCAGGCATCAAGATCATAACTGCCGGTAGCGGCAGACGGGCCCCCAATGCCGGCATTGTTGACGATACCGTGCAGCGCACCGGTTTTCTTGACCGCGAAAGCAACCATGGCTTCGACGTCATCGGCCTTTGCCACATCCACCGTGAAGGCATGTGCCTTGCCATCCTTTGCCGTGATGGTTTTAGTGATATCTTCGGCATTGGCCGGGTCAAGGTCGGCTACAATCACTGTTGCACCGCTTGTCGCAAGCTCTTTGGCGGTAGCCGCGCCAATGCCCGAGCCCCCACCTGTGACAATGATCGTTTTACCATCAAAGCGCAGATCCATGGCTTTTCTCCTTTATGATGCGGGATTTTCAGGTCCGCTCTGTAGGTAAGCATGAATGGCGCGGTTTTTAACGCCTTACGGGCAGGTTCCTTGTTTATTTCCCTGCGGGTTCAGACGGCGGGGCACAAGAGGCGTGTTCAATCGTCTTGCTGACGGGGCCAGACCGGAAGTGTCAGGCTTGCCTCAAAACCCGAAAGCTGGTCGGTTCGGGGTGATTTCAAAACCAACTGGCCACCGATGCGACCCGCAATTGCCGCAACGATGGCAAGCCCGAGGCCACTGCCTTTGCTGTCGGAACTGCCACGCTCAAAGCGGGATGTCAGGCGCGCCAGGGTGTCGGCGGGGATAACCGCCCCCTCATTCGCGACGATCAAAGTGCCCTGTGCCGTCAGGTCAACATCGACCGTGCTGCCTTCTAAACCGTGGCGTAGCGCGTTTTCGATAAGATTTCGGCAAACTATGCCGAAGGCGTCTGGATCCAGATCTGACAGTATCGGGGTCTTTGGCAGTGTCAGCACGATGCGGCCGGGCGGAATTGTGCGTCCAATGTCGTCGGCAACAATACGTGCGACCGGACGCAAATCAGTGGGGTGATCCAGTTGCAGCCGCCCACCTTCGGCGCGGGCCAGTTGCATCAGTCGTTCGGCCACCCGCGTCAACCGCTTTAGCCCGGCCTCAATATCAGCGGCCCGCTGCCGACAGACGGGGTCGCTGGTTTCAGACTGTAGGCGCTGTGCCTGTGCAATGGCCCCGGCAAGGGGCGTGCGCAATTCATGCGCGGCATTGGCGGCAAAGCTGCGCTCGGCGTCAAAACTGGCGTTCAGCCGGTCAAGAACCTTGTTCAAAGTGTCTGCCACGGGGGCGATTTCCCACGGCAGATCGCCGGTTGGCACGGCTGACAGATCGCGCGCACTACGGGCGCTGAGGTGATCGCGAAAACGCCGAAGCGGCGACAGGCTGGCCCGCACTGCAAGGATGATCGCCAGCAATGCCACCGGGATCACCACCAGCAACGGCAGGGCAAGCCCGATCTGGATTTCGCGCGCAACCTTGCGGCGGGCCTCCAACGGCTCTGCCACAGTCATGCGGACACTGCCTTGCAGTGCGGTTTCAGTATAAAGCCGGTGGGTTTCAGTTTGCTGAAACCCAACCCCCTCATCGCGCGGAAAAATTGCAGCCTCTGCCGCGTGGGATTGCAGCAGCACCCGCCCCAGAGCGTCACGGACGATATAGGTAAAGAACTCGTCGTGGTCCTGGATCGCGACCAGCCGTTGCGGGGTATCATCGTCTTCACGCCCCAGAATATCCAGAACTGCGAGCGGCAGCAGGCGTTGCGCGGTTTCTTGCAAGGCGGAATCAAAGACCTTGCCCATCTCGTTGCGAAGCACCACGCTTGTTCCCCACGCGGCGGCAATCCACAAAAGCGTCAATAAAACGCCCAGCGACAAAGCCAGACGCGATTGCAGGCTATGCGGGGCTTTCATGGTGTACCCAAGCGGTAACCCATGCCGCGTTCGGTGACAATCGCGGTTGCGCCCAGTTTCTTGCGCAGCCGGCTGACATGGACTTCGATGGCATTGCTTTCGATTTCTGAACCAAATGCATAAAGTTTCTCTTCCAGTTGCGGCTTTGACAGTAATTGACCGGGGCGGGTCAACAACGCCTCGAACAACGCCCATTCGCGGGCGGTCAACTGGATTGGCTTGCCGTCGCGGTGAATGCTGCGGGCCGCGATGTCTATGGTCAGCGCGCCGTGGGTGATGATTGGGTTGGGGTTGCCGCAATAGCGGCGCACAACCGCGCCAATGCGCGCGGATAGTTCTGAAAGGTCAAAGGGTTTGACAAGATAATCATCCGCGCCTGCATTCAGCCCGTCGATCCGGTCCGATATCTGATCCAGTGCGGTCATGATGATCACGGGTGTGACATCGCCGCGCGCGCGCAGACCTTTCAAAAAGGGAATGCCCCGGCCATCGGGCAACATCAGATCCAGCAAAAGCAGATCATAAGCCACCCCCGTCAGCGCATCGCGCGCCAAATCCAGCCGCGTGACCCAATCCACAGACTGACCGTCGCCAGCGATCTGGTCGTGTATGGCAGAGCCCAAGACTGTGTCGTCCTCAATCAGCAGGATGCGCATGACCCGTTCCGTTTATGGTGTTGCCAACCTCTATGATCCATCTGCCTGACGCAAGGCTGAGGCGGTCAGGATAAACGCGTCAGCATCCCGTCAGGTTCGCCGTGGGGGGCTGCATCATGACGGGTGCGATTTCGGGCGGGGCCGCCTGGGCCTGTTTTGACAGTCGTCATTTTACGGTTTTCTCGCACGGGGGGCGCTGCGTGATCCTTGTTGCGCAAACGGGGTCGATCGGTTCTTTGATCGGCCCCGTCGTCTGTTCAGATCACATTGCGTTCGTGATAGGTGCGCAAGAAGGCTTGGATGCGCGGATCCTCGGGCTCGCGCAGGATCCGCGAGGGCGCATCGACGCCGACCAGCTCGCCCGCCTCAAGAAAGGCGACCTGATCCGCGACATGCGCGGCAAAGCCCATCTCGTGGGTGACCACAACCATGGTCATGCCGCCTGCGGCCAGCGCTTTCATGACGTTCAAGACCTCTCCCACCAGCTCGGGGTCAAGCGCCGATGTGGGCTCATCAAACAGCATCAGCCGCGGGTCCATTGCCACGGCGCGGGCGATGGCCACGCGCTGTTGCTGGCCGCCCGATAAACGTGCCGGGTGGTTGTCCTTGCGGTCCGATAGCCCGACGCTGCGCAGCGCCTCGGCTGCGCGTTCCATCGCGACGGATTTGCGCAGACCGCGCACGCGGATCAATCCTTCGGCCACGTTCTCCTGGGCGGTCATATGGGGCCACAGGTTGAATTGCTGAAACACCATCCCGATCGTGCTGCGCATCTGGCGCAGGCGCTGGGGTGCCATTCGGCGGCCGCCGGGGGATTCGTAGCCGATCAGTTGGCCGTCAATCAGCACCTCACCGGATTCATATTCCTCCAGGAAGTTGATGCAACGCAACAGCGAGGATTTTCCCGATCCCGAAGGCCCGATCAGGCAGGTGACCTTGCCCGGCGGGATCGACAGGTCGATGTCCTTGAGCGCGTGGAACTCACCGTAATATTTGTTGACTTTGCGGATCTCGACGGAGGACGCCTCAATCATGTCAGGACCTTTCGATCAGATGGCGGGTAATGCGTACCTCAAGCCGGCGGCCGATACGCGAGATGACTTCGACGAAGATCCAAAAGAACAACGCCAGCGCCAGGTTTGCTTCAAGATAACGAAACGTCATCGTCGACATATACTGGGTTTGGTACATCAATTCGGGAACCGTAATGATCGACAGGATGACGGTTTCCTTGGTCAGGATGATTGAAAAGTTGACCAGCGCGGGCAATGCCGAAACCAGCCCTACGGGCAACAGGATGCGCCGCACGATGCTTAGTTCCGCCATGCCGATGGCGCGCGCCGCCTCGATCAGACCCAGTGGCACCGCGCGGAACGCCGAGCGGAAAATCTCGGCAAAATAGGGGCTGCCGTAGATGGTCAGGCCGACCAGCCCGGCCGGAATCGGATCAAGCCGCAGGCCGATCATCGGCCCGCCGTAATAGAGCAGGAACAGCTGCACCAGAAAGGGCGTGCCGCGGATGATTTCAATGTAGATTTGCAGCACCCAGCGGACCGGCGCGTTACTATAGCGTTGCACCACCGCAATCAGCAGTCCCAGTGCTGCGCCAAAGGCGGTGCCCAGCAACCAGCAGACCACCGTGATGAAAAAACCGCGCAGCAGCAGCGGCCCGTATTCGGCTATGATCGACAGATCCATCACACGGCCATCCTGTGTTCAAGGTAGCGGCCCAACGCGGCAAGGCACAGGTTGATCGCCAGATAGAGAATGGCCGCCGCCAGATAGGCCTCTAGCGGGCGAAAGGTGACCCCGGCCTGTGCCTGACTGGCGCGGGTAATCTCCATCACGCCGACGACCGAGACCAGCGAACTGGCCTTGACCAGCAAGATCAGCTCATTGATCAGCTGCGGGATCGACAACGCCACCGCCTGCGGCAGAATGATACGAAGCCAGCTGTCGCGCGGGTGTATGCCGATGGCGATTGCCGCCTCGGTTTGGCCGCGGGGCAGGGCCAGAATGGCACCGCGCCAGATTTCTGAGATATAGGCGCTGGCGACAATGCCGGTTGTTCCGACTGCGGCGACAATCGCCGGCACGTCGATCCCGATGACCGGCAGCAGGAAAAACACCACCAAAAGCTGCACCAGCATGGGCACACCGCGCAGGTAGCTGACCCATGCTGCGGCCGCTATTCGCGCAGCGCGCGATTTTGACAGTGCCATGGCGCACACGATAGCACCGATAACCAACCCAAGCGCAATGCCGAGGCCTGACACCAGCAAGGTAAACCGGGCGGCCAGGATCAGCGGCCAGAAATCGTCGATCAATGTCTGAACTGAAAACATCTATCCCCTCGGATTTGGGGCTACGGGCGAGGAATTTCCCCGCCCGTTCGCGATTGGTGTCTTTGGGATCAATTCGTCGGCACTTCGCGTGGCAGCTCGGTATAGACGCCCAACCATTTCTCCTGGATTTCCTTGACGCGGCCGTCATCGGTCATTTTCAACAGCGCGGCATTGATCGCATCGCCAAAGCTTGCGCTATCGTCGCCGGGGCGCAGCACCCAACCGAAATAGGTCGGTTCGCCAAACTGTGCCGGTTCAAACAGCGCGAAGGTTTCCGGGCGTGCCTGGACCATCGTGGTCAGGTTCGGCATCGAGGCGGCAACCGCATCCAGACGCCCGGCGGCCAGGTCGGCAAACGCCTCATCATTGGTGCCGTATTCCTTGACGGTCGCGCCGCCCAGGCTGTCGGCAAAAGCCTTGAGTTGCTTGAACTGTGCTGTGCCTTGCTGAACGCCGACGGTCTTGCCCTTGATATCCTCGGGCTTCATCAGATCCGATCCGGCAGGCTTGACCAGTGCGACCGTCGCATCAGCGATCGGGATGGTGAAGGTATAGCGATCCAACCTTTCGGCGGTGATCGTCACCGGTGCGATCACGATGTCGAACTTGCCAACCTCTAGCCCCGGAAGCTCGGCGGTCCATGGGATGTCCTGGTAAACCACGCTCACCCCCAGTTCGGCGGCAACGCCATCGAACAGATCCTTGGTCATGCCCTGATAGACGCCGCCGATAATCATGTCGAAGGGGGCGTAATGCATGTCGGTTGCGGTAACGATCTGGCCCGCGGCCTTTATGTCGGCCAGCTGATCAGCGATAGCCGGCGCCGCAAGGCCCAGCGTGGAAAGGCCTAGCAGGGCGGCCTTGAACGTCGTGGTTATTTTCATGTGGTACTCTCCCGATTGGTTGGCCCCATTGTGGGTGCCGGGTTATCTTGGCTTAAATCGTACTGACGGTAAACAAGGCTGCGGAAACCGCAGTTACAAGATTGCCGGCAAATCAAGCCCGTGTTCACGGGCGCAATCCGTGGCAATCTGATAGCCAGCGTCGGCATGACGCATCACGCCGGTCGCAGGGTCATTCCAAAGCACGCGGGCGATGCGCCGATCGGCATCTTCGGTCCCGTCACAGCAGATGACCATGCCGGAATGTTGGGAAAACCCCATGCCGACCCCGCCACCGTGATGCAGGCTGACCCAGGTGGCGCCGCTTGCGCAGTTCAGCAAGGCGTTGAGAAGGGGCCAGTCTGACACCGCGTCCGAGCCGTCCTTCATCGCCTCGGTTTCGCGGTTCGGGCTGGCGACGCTGCCTGAATCCAGGTGATCGCGGCCGATAACCACGGGCGCCTTCAACTCGCCGGTTCGGACCATTTCGTTGAAGGCCAATCCGGCACGGTGCCGGTCGCCAAGGCCGATCCAGCAGATCCGCGCGGGCAGACCCTGAAACGCGATCCGGTCTTGCGCCATATCCAGCCAGTTGTGCAGATGGGTGTTTTCAGGAAACAGCTTTTTCATCGCCGCATCGGTCTTGTAGATATCTTCGGGGTCGCCAGAAAGCGCCACCCAACGGAACGGCCCGATGCCTTTGCAAAAGAGTGGGCGAATGTAGGCAGGCACAAAACCGGGGAAGGCAAAGGCGTTCTCAAGCCCTTCTTCCAGCGCCACCTGCCGGATGTTGTTGCCGTAATCCAGCGTCGGCACACCAGCGTTCCAGAAATCGACCATCGCGGCGACATGCACCTTCATGCTGGCGCGCGCGGCGGTTTCCACTGCTTTGGGGTCGGTTTCCTGCTTGGCGCGCCATTCCCCGACACGCCAGCCCAGCGGCAGGTAGCCGTGAATCGGATCATGCGCCGAGGTCTGATCCGTGACCATATCGGGCCGCAGGCCACCGTCCTGCATCCTGCGAAAAATCTCGGGAAGCACTTCGGCGGCGTTGCCGATCAGCGCCACCGACTTTGCCTCGCCCTTGGCGGTCCACTCGGCAATCATCGCCAACGCCTCATCCAGGGTGTGGGCCTTGGCGTCGCAATAACGGGTGCGGATGCGGAAATCGGCGCGTGTCTCGTCGCACTCCACCGCCAGGCAGCAGGCCCCGGCCATCACTGCGGCCAGCGGTTGTGCGCCGCCCATGCCACCCAGCCCGGCGGTCAGGATCCACTTGCCCTTGAGGTTGCCGCCATAGTGCTGGCGCCCGGCCTCGGCAAAGGTTTCATAGGTGCCCTGCACGATGCCTTGGGTGCCGATATAGATCCAGGACCCGGCGGTCATCTGGCCGTACATCATCAGGCCCTTGCGGTCCAATTCGTTGAAGTGATCCCACGTTGCCCAATGCGGCACGAGGTTTGAGTTGGCGATTAGCACACGCGGCGCGTCCGCATGTGTGCGAAAAACGCCGACCGGTTTGCCCGATTGAACCAAAAGCGTCTCGTCTGCCTCAAGCGCCTTCAGGCAGGCGACGATCTTGTCATAGTCTTCCCAGGTGCGGGCCGCGCGCCCGATACCACCGTAAACGACCAATTCATGCGGGTTTTCGGCCACGTCGGGGTGCAGGTTGTTCATCAGCATCCGCATCGGCGCCTCGGTCAACCAGCTTTTCGCGGTGATCTCGGATCCGGTCGCAGGGTAGATGTCGCGGGTGTTGTGGCGGGGATTGTCCATTTCGATCTCCGTTCAGGCCAGAAGATTGCCGGAAATGATGGTGCGTTGAATCTCGCTGGATCCTTCATAGATCCGCATGATCCGAAGGTCGCGGTTGATGCGCTCGACCGGAAAATCGCGGGTGTAGCCATAGCCGCCATGCAGTTGCAGCGCGGTATCGGCAATGCGGCCCGCGGCCTCGGAGGCGGCCAGTTTCGCCATCGAGGATGCGAGTGAGAACCTCGCCCCGCTTGCATGTGCCGCCTGACGTTGGCGCGCGGCGTCCTGCGCCAGCAGCAGCGCCGAGCGGTAGGCCACGCCCATGTCGGCAATCATCCAGCGAATACCTTGCCGGTCGCTCAGGGCCTGCCCGCCGATGACCCGGTCTTTGGCGTAGGCCAATGCGGCGTCCATCGCCGCCCCGGCCAACCCCAGACATTGCGCCGCAACTTCGATCCGGCCATTGTCCAAAACCTGCATGGCGGTGCGAAAGCCTTTGCCTTCCTCGCCCAAAAGCGCGTCTTGCGGCAAATGACAGTCGAGGCTCAGGGTAAAGACATGCCCGCCTTTCAGGCCCATTGTGCGCTCGGCGGCCCCGGGCTCCAGCCCGGGCGTTCCTTTGGGCACGATAAAGGCGGAAATGCCACGATGGCCCTTGTCGGGGTCGGTCACGGCGTAAATCACGATGAAATCCGCCACGCCCCCGTTCGAGATGAAACACTTCGTGCCGCGCAGGTGCCAGCCGTCTGCGGTGCGATGGGCGCGGGTCTTCATGTCGGCCGGATCAGAGCCGGCGGTAGGTTCGGTCAGGCCAAACGCACCCAGCAACTCTCCGTCGGCGGCGCGTGGCAGCCAGTGGGCCTTTTGCGCATCGGTCCCGCCCAGCAAAATGGAATCCGTCGCCAGATAATGCGCCGTCAGCGCCGATGCCGTCGAGCCACAGGCCCCCGCCACGATTGCGACCGCCCGCAACAACGCCGGCGCCGATATGCCAGAGCCGCCGCAATCCTCGGGCAGGTTCGCGCCAAACATTCCGGCCTCGGCCAGAACCCGCAACTGATCATGCACAAAGGTGCTGGTCTCATCGGTTTGGGCAGCCTTTGGGGCGATCTTGTCGGCGCAGATGCGCGTCAGCACGTCGCAGAAAAGCTGTTCATCGTCAGATAGCATGTACCAGTCGTTATTCATGCGGTTTTCTCCAGTCCCAAGTCGCGCAGGATTGCGGCGCGGTCTGCACCCAGTTGCGGGGCTGCAGTGGCGGCTACAGGTTTTTCACCATTGAAATGCACCGGCTGGCCGACCACTGGCACAGTGCCCAACACCGGATGGGGCAGGGCGTTGACCAATGTGCGGGCGCGGGCGTGTTCGTTATCGGCCGCTTGCGCGATATCCCAGATCGGGGCACCGGGCAGGCCGGCGGCGGCCAGCGCGGCAATGGCGGCTTCGGTGCTCAGGCTTCGCGACCACTGCTCAATCAGCGCCTTCAGCGCGGGTTCGTGTTCGGTGCGGCTTTCATCGCTGGCAAAGCGCGGGTCTGTCGCGGCCTCGGGGGCGCCTATCAGCCCCGTCAGCGCCGTGAATTGCCGCGCGTTCAGCACCGCGATGACAACTTGCCCGTCGTTGGTGGCAAAGCAGCCAAACGGGGTGGATAGCGGATGGCGGTTGCCCACACGCGCCGGTAACTGCCCGGCGTAAAGATGCAGCGCATGGCTGGTGGTCAGCATGGAAAACAGCGCATCATACATCGCCACATCCAGCGCGGCCCCTTGGCCGGTGGCGGTACGGTTGACCAAGGCTGCCATGATCGACCAACTGGCAAACAGCCCGGCGATCAGATCGGCCATGCTTTCGCCGGTTTTCAGCGGGGTGCCGCCTTCTTCGCCAGTGCTTGCCATCAGCCCAGACATCGCCTGCACGACCAGATCATAGGCCGGCAGGTCACGAAACGGCCCCGACTGCCCAAACCCCGAAATCGAGCAATAGATCAGCCCCGGATTGGCGGCGCGCAGGGTGTCAGCCCCCAACCCCAACCGCTCTGCCACACCGGGGCGAAAATTCTCGACCACCACATCGACGCGTGAGGCAATCTGCTGCGCAAGGGCAAGATCTTCGGGCGCCTTGAGATCCAGCACGAGGCTTTTCTTGCCGCGGTTATTCAACGTGAACAGGGCGCTTTCACCATCCTTGAACGGGCCGATATGGCGGTAATCGTCGCCGGTGGGGGGTTCCAGCTTTATGACCTCGGCCCCCAGATCCGCCAAAAGCGCGGTGCAATACGGACCCGCCAGAACGCGCGTCAGATCAAGAACGCGGATACCCTGCAATGGCTTCATAGCGCCGCCCCTGACGCCAACGCGGCCAGCGCATATGCGCGCGGGGTAAAAATTGGATTGGACATTCTGGCCTCCGAAAATGCGGGTATGACAGTCGATAGACGTGCGGGAAGGGCCCGGTGGGTCAGCCGGTCAGGCGCAGCGGCGGCGTGCCCTTCGTGGGGGGCCGAATCGACCCGGGACACCGGGATATGATCGCCGTTCATGGCAATGTTAAGGTTAAGCAACGTCTTGTAATGCACTGATATATCAGCGTTTAACCGGGGCGCATCAGTTTTGGTGATCTGCATTGCGTTGGCTCTGTCTTACGGGGTCACTATTGGGTAATTGGGGTATGAATAACTCTTGCTTCTAATTATGTCCAAACATATATTCAAGCGAAGCTTGTGTTGGTAAAGAAATCTGACGACGGCCAAAAGAAAGACGGTGAAGGTGATCAAAGTCGATCAAAGCGGCACAAACTGCGCCCGACGGTTCGGGGGTCAGCAATGACGGATGCGCGGGCTAACCCAACCCGAATACAGTCAAAAGCACAGGCAATCGAGGCCGAGGTGCGCCGCAGGATCGTCGAGCGCGATTGGCGCCAAGGTGAACGCATCCCCGACGAAGTTGATCTGGCGATTGAGTTTGATGCGGCGCGATCAACCGTGAACAAGGCGCTGCAGCGTCTGGCGGATGAGGGGCTGTTGGAGCGTCGCCGCCGCGCCGGCACCGTTGTCGCCACTGATCCGGTGCGCAAGGCGACGTTCACGATTGCCATCATGCGCGAGCAGGTCGAACAGGCCGGAATGGCCTATGGCTACCGGGTCGTGGCGCAGCGCCGCTCGCCGGTTCCCGAAGATATCGCCACGCGGATGGGTATTGCGCCGGGCAGGGTGATGGTCCACATGCGGGCGCTGCACTATGGCAACGGCAAGCCTTTCCAACTGGAAGATCGCTGGCTGAATTCCGAGGCGGTGCGCGGGCTGGAACACGCTGATTTCCGGCACCTGAATGCCAATGAATGGCTGGTGCGCAATACGCCCTATCTACACGGCGAGATGAGCTTTTCTGCCGAAAATGCAAGCTACCGCGATGCAAGGCTGTTGCAGATTGAGCCCGGAAAGGCGCTTTTGGTGCTGCATCGCAGTACCTGGAACGATCTTGGTCCGGTTACGACGGTGCGGCTCGCCTTTCAGCCCGGCCACATCATGACGACCAAACGCAGCGACGATTGAGCCCGGCCCCTGATTTTGCAAACTCCGCGGCCAATTTCAAGCCGGCACCGGGGTGTGCCGTTTCGCCCTGATCGGCAGCAAGCGGCAGATACGGGCACGCGGTTTTATCGAGGGGCAGACAATCAGTCGTCGGATTCAGGGGGGGCAGGGTTGAACCGCTCCATCAGCGCGGCCTCCAGTTCACGATTCAATTCTTGGGTGCGGGTCAGATACGCTGTGTTTTGATCCACGGGCACATCGGGCTTCCAGACCTCGGCCAGATTACGCACCGCCTCTCGGTCCAACCGGAAAAAGATCTTTTGCAGCTCGGCTGCCTCGAACTCTGACAGGCCGACGTTTTCCAGCACATAGCGTCCGGCCCTGACAGAGCTGTCAAACATTTCCCGCACGATGTGATCCGCGCCAGCGCGGTAAAGCTCAAACACATGGATCCGATCGCGGGCGCGGGCGATGATGCACAGATCCGGGCGGATCCTGCGGGCATAGGCGACCAGCCGCGTGGTTGAGGGCCGATCATCCACGCAAACGACCATAACCTGTGCCGCCGCGATACCGGCAGCTGCCAAAAGATCAGGGCGGGTAGGATCCCCGAAATAGGCTTTTGCGCCAAATTTCCGCATCAGCTGAATGGTTTTCAGGTCATTATCCAGCACCGTTGTCTTGAAGCCTGACATCGTTACCATGCGGTTGACCACCTGCCCAAAACGCCCCACGCCTGCGATGATGATCTGTTGTTGATCGTCAATCGCGTCTGCGGCCTGTGTGGCGCTTGCGTCGCGCATCCGGCGTGCCAGATAGTCGTGCAAGATGAACAGCAGCGGCGTGATCAGCATTGATAGCGCCACCACCACCAGCACCATCTGCGCGAGGTCGCCCGGCAAGATCCGCTGCGTGACCGCAAAAGACACAAGCACAAAGCCAAATTCGCCCGCTTGCGCAAGCCCGAGGGTGAACAACCACCGATCCTGCGCGCGCAGCCCGAATACGCGCCCCAGCCCATAAAGGATAAGCGCCTTTAGCGCCACCATCCCCACGACCAGCCCCAAAACGACAAACGGTGCCGAGGTGATGATGGAAAAGTTGATCCCCGCGCCTACCGTGATGAAAAACAGCCCCAGCAGCAGGCCCTTGAACGGCTCGATATCGCTTTCCAACTCGTGTCGGAATTCGCTGTCGGCCAACAGGACGCCGGCCAGAAACGTGCCAAGCGCAGGTGACAACCCAACCAGCAACATCAATGAGGCAATGGCAACCACGATCGTCAATGCCATCGCGGTATTGATTTCCCTTAGTTTGGCAGCGTGGACATAGCGAAACATCGGGCGGATCAGGAAATGCCCTGCCAAAATAACCGCCCCCACCGCGCCCAGCGTGACAAGCGTCATCCCCCAGCCCGGCAGGCCGTCAAGAAAATGGGCGGCGGCATGGTCTACGGAGTTCTCGGCCTTTGCCAATGCCCGGGCCCCCGGAAGCGCCAGCAATGGCATGAGTGCCAGCATCGGAATCACCGCGATATCCTGCGTCAGCAGCACCGAAAACGCAGATCGCCCGCCGGCCGTCTGCATCAGCCGCTTTTCATTCAGGGTCTGCAAGACGATCGCGGTAGAAGACGTTGAAAATATCGTCCCAAGCGCCAGCGCAACCCGGAAATCATAGCCAAACGCCATCGCCGCAAGCGTGACCGCCAATATCGTGATCAACACCTGCAATCCGCCAAGGCCCAGAAGTTTGTCCCGCATGGCCCAAAGCGCGCGTGGCTCCATCTCCAACCCGATCAGGAACAGCATCATCACGACGCCGAATTCCGCAAAATGTTGCAGATCGTTGGTTTCAGAGCCGACAAGCCCCATCAACGGGCCAATCACGATCCCCGCGCCAAGGTAGCCCAACACTGACCCAAGCCCCGCACGCGTGGCCAATGGCACCGCAATCACCATGGCAATCAGGTAAAGTGAGGCTTGAAGCAGGAAGCTTTCCATCCAGTCTCCGGTCAGGGGGCGCCAGGCATCATATCTTTACGCCGTGCAAAATGGCACGGGGCCGACAGACGGCACGGGGGCGCGTGTCATGATAGGTCAACCCTAACGCAAGTGCAGTGGCGTGCAAGGGGGCAAAACCCGCCAAAAGGCCGCATCCGTCGGTTCGGTGACGGGTATTCAGCCGTCTTTCAGGAGTTTCAGCAATAGGCTTTTGCCGTTCTTTTGATAGGTCAGTTGGCCATCGCCAATCCCGGTCACGCGACCCCCATCAAGTTTGTCACCGACCTCGACCTTGACAAATTTGCCATTTGCCAGCCGCACCAGGGCGCGTCGATTACCCGATGAACCATATAGCCCGATCAGGTTGATCTTGCCCATATTAAGCGCGTTTTTCTGTGTCGCCTGTTTCGCAACCGAGGCGCTGGTGGGCACTTTTGGCGTGGGCGCCACGGGCTCGGGTTCGTCGATTTCCTCGTGCTGCGGCGCGGCGGGGGCTGCTTTGGGCAGCGTTGCGATGCGGGCCGGGGCGGCGACTGCTGCGGCAGGTTCGGATGCCACGGCAAGCGCCAATGCCGCCTCTACCGCACCTGAGAAGTTGCGTGGCCTGTTTGCCGGGCGCCGCGATACGCTGACCGCTTGTGGCGATGCGCTGGCAAGGGATTGTTCCAACGCGGCGGCGGCGGCAGCTTCGGCCTTTTGGGCGGCCAGGGCGCTTGCGGCGGCGGCTTTGATCGCTGCCGGGCGTGCGCGCGGTGAGGCTGCCTGCAGCGCTGCATAGCGGGCCTTGTCCGCCGGGGACAGGATTGCCCCTTCGTCAAGAGGAAGGGGCGCGGCGGCGGGTTCGGTGGGGGTTTGGGTTGGCGCAGCGGGGGGCTTGATGCTTTTGGGGCGCGAAACCGGGCGCCGCCCGGCAAGGGCCGGGTCAAAATAGGGTTCAGGATCAACGGTTTTTGCATTTGTAGCAGCCGAGGCCGGCGTAACGGCAACCGGCGCGCGGGATGCGGCAAGGGCCGCCTCAATCACGCTTTTGGGCCGCTCGCGGGGTATGCGGGGCGGGCGCCCGGCATAGAGTGTAAAGCCCCCCGGGGCGATTACCCCCTGCGGCGTGGGTTGCAACAAGCCGTCTGGCGCAATCCGGGCCAGCCGGTCATAGGGCACAGGCTCTGGCAACGCAGCGGGGCGCGGATCGTCGGCCAGTGTGCCGATGGGGGGTAGCTCAGACCCGGTTCGCGTGACCGGCGCGGGGTCGGTGGGGGAAATCCCCAGATCTACCAGCGCCTCTCCCGGTTGCTGCCCGTCTTGTGGCTCTACGGCCCCCCAGACGCCGCTGTTACTATCGAGAGCGGGGGGGGTGACAGCGCTGGGTGCGGCACTTGCCGGGGGGGATGCTTCAGCGGTTTCTGGCGCCGGATCGGTTGCTGCGGATGTTGAGACGTCTGCGGGCGGGGTCGCCGTATTTTCGGCGGTTTCTGGCGCTGATTCAAGCGCGGTTTCAACCGGCGAAGGTTGCGAGGCAGCGGTGGTGGGCAGGTCATCCCGGGCCAGCACCGAGACGGTTTGGGGTGCCTCCCGATTGCCCAGAATGCTTGACCACAGCGCGACAATTCCCATGAACAGCACCAGCGCGGCGGTCAGCATCAGCCCCAGATAGCGCGGTTTGTTGCGCACCAATCGCCTCTGGCCCCCGAAGACGGTTTTAGAAGGCGCGGGATCGGGTCCCGGGTCAGCTTCTTGCATCGCCGGGGCTGCGTTGCGCACCGTCGAGGTGTTGATGCGCGCAATCAGATCACGCGCGATTGCCTTACTGGCGGCCCCCCCGATTGCGGCGGTTGATCTTGCAGCGGCTCGAAATGTGGCGCCGGCCTTGGCGGATGGCTTGGTCTGCACCGGGGCATGATGATCTTTGCGTGCTGCGCGGCCGTCGGTTGCGGCCCCGGTTTGCGGTAGATCGGGAATTGCCAGATCGGGTGCCAGCACGGACGTTGCCAGTAAGGATGTTGGTAGCGGCCGGTCGCCGGGTTTTGACGGCTTGGGTGCGGCATCCGCTGGTGTCTGGGCGTTGCGGGCAGGGACCGCCCCAAGACGGGGGGCACCACTGGGAACACTGTCCGGGTTGGCAGAGATCGGTTTGCGCCGCGATACAAACGGCGCGACCGAGGCTGCGCGCCCGGGCAGATCTTCCTGGGGGTCTGGCAGTGCGATGATCTTGGCACCGGGAACGCCTTGCTCGTGCCTGGCGTCTTGGGGGGCGCGGTCTGTCCGCGGCATCCTTGAGGCACCGGAGTCGGGATGATCCGGGCCTGTCACGGCGATGGCCTCTTGCGGCAAGGTCGGCGCCTTGCCTGCGATCGGCGGATCCTGAGAGGGGGGTGCATTGTAGGGTGGATCCTGGGGTTGCGGGGCCTCGGGCGGCGGATCCTTGGGAAGGGGGTCTTGTGGTATCGGATCTTCTTTTGGTGTTTCGGGGTGCGGTGCGGTCGGTGAGGGGGCCGGAACCTCGGGTTGATCTGGCTTTGATGGCAGGGCACCGGGCGCAGGTTTGGCCGGTTCAACAGAGCGCGCGGATGCGGCGGGCTTTTGCGGCAAAGCCACAGTGGCCGGTGCCGGGGCTGGCACTTCGGGTGTCAAAGACGCGCCGTTTTTATCTCTGATGCGCGCATGACCCACGTCTGCTTTTGTGCTGACATCAGGGGTGTTTGCGGCGGGTGCCGGGGGCGGGGGGGGCATATCGGGGCTTGGCGCGGGTGGCTGAACCAATCGGATCGGATCTTGGTCCCGATCAAGCCGCGACCCTTCGGGCAGGTGCTGCGCGGCGGTTGAGGTCAGGCCAAAAAACGGCTCTCCGGCAAATGTACCGGGTTCGGGCAGCGCGACGAAGGAGACCGGACTAAAGCCGTGTTGTTCGGCAAAGGCCTCGGCCTCGGCCAGGGTTTCACGGGCGACAACGGCAACCTGCACACTTTTGCCGGTGCCAGACCAGTCAAATACCAAATCGGCAACCGCATAAGGGGTGCGCCCCTCAAGCGCGGCGGCGATCTGAGTTCGGCGCCGGGCGGCATCGGGGCCGGGGGCGTCCAGTTCCAGATAGAGGATTTGTGATCCGGGGATCACCAGTTTTGAGGTGACCCCCTGGGGGGCCAACCCCAGCGCCAAACGTCGCAAACGCCCCATTGCGCCCGGAAAATCAGCGACGTCGGGCATAACGGATCCCACACTGATCCACCCTGCGGCGCTGCGATGCCACAGGCCGATGCCGTCATGTGAAAGATTAAGCGCAAAATTGGGTTTCATTCCGAGGATCTAGCACATCTCAAACAGGCGCCGAAACTGGCGCGTCGGGTTCTGCCTTTGGTAAAGCAGTTTTCCGCGCATTGAAAGAAGAACACCTCGGTGGTGGCCCTGATTTCTTGTAGTGGCGGGTGTGCGGCGCGATGGTTGCAAGGGTGGTAGAACGGGATCGGGCCGAGGTTTCACCCCGGCCCGTTGATGATATCGCACTGATGTCAGGCGGTGGCGGCGCTAAGCGCCTGATCGAGATCGGCGATCAGATCGCCCGCATCCTCGATCCCGACCGACAGGCGCACGACGTTGGGTGCAGAACCGGAGGCGCGTTGCTGCTCTTCGCTCAGCTGGCGGTGCGTGGTGGATGCCGGGTGGATGACCAAGGAACGCGTATCGCCCAGATTGGCGACGTGGACAAAAAGTTTGAGGTTGTCCACCAGCTTGACGCAGGCATCATACCCGCCCTTGACCGCAAAGGTGAAAAGTGCGCCCGCGCCCTTGGGACAGACCTTGGCGACCCGACCGTGCCAGGGCGACGAGGCCAGCCCCGCATAGGTCACAAATTCGACCCGCGGATCAGCCTCCAGCCATTCCGCAACGCGTTTGGCATTGGCAACATGCCGTTCCATCCGCAGGCTGAGGGTTTCGATGCCCATCAGTGTGTAATGCGCCCCTTGCGGGTTCATCGTCATACCCAGATCGCGCAGGCCGATGGCGATGGAGTGGAAGGTATAGGCCATGGCCCCCAGTGCCTCGTGGAATTTGAGACCGTGATAGGCGGGTTCGGGTTCCGAAAGGCTGGGAAATTTACCGCTGGCGGACCAGTCGAATTTACCGCTGTCAACAATCACGCCGCCGGTAACGGTGCCATTGCCGGTCAGGTATTTCGTTGCGGAATGGACCACCAGCGTGGCGCCCTGTTCGATGGGCCGGCACAGGTAGGGGGTTGCGAGCGTATTGTCGACGATCAGCGGCAGGCCCGCCTTGTCGGCGATTGCCGCCACCATCGGCAGATCGGTGATGTAGCCACCGGGGTTCGAGATGCTTTCACAGAAAACCGCGCGGGTGTTGTCGTCGATGGCGGCCTCAAGGGCGGCGGCATCGTCCAGATCGACGAATTTCGCGGACCAGCCAAAACGCTTGATCGTCTGGCTGAACTGGGTGATCGTGCCGCCGTAAAGCCGGGTCGAGGCGATGATGTTGCACCCCGGGCCCATCAGCGGAAACAACGCCATGATCTGGGCCGCGTGACCTGATGAGCAGCAAACAGCACCGGCACCGCCTTCGAGGGCGGCCACCCGGGCGGCCAGCGCGGAAACCGTCGGGTTGGTCAGGCGCGAGTAGATGTAGCCCACCTCTTCCAGGTTGAACAGACGCGCTGCATGATCCGCGTCTTTGAAAACATAGGCCGTGGTTTGATAGATCGGCACCTGGCAGGCCCCGGTGGCTGGATCTGGTGCAGCGCCGGCGTGAACCTGCAGCGTATCGAATGCGTAATCGCTCATCGTCATCTTTCCCCAAAATGGTTCGCGGCACCTTAGCCGAGCGTCTGGCCGGGCACAATGTCGCGGCGGGGCGAATCGGGGGGCGAAAATCACGCAGCAGGTGGGTGGTGCGAAATCGGTTTTCGCCAGTTGCGATCAGCTGGACGTTTTTTCCTCAGGAATGGTCAAGTCAGGGAATGCGGTCCTGATTTCTGCTGATGCGGGATTTTTGGGCACGAAGGTAAAGGCGCCTTCGGCGAGAGTATTTTTTCCAAAAAAAAGCCTGCTCAGCGTAGCCAGAGCCCTTCGCGTTTGATCCTGTTACGGATGACTTGTTCGCGCCTGGGCAGGGCATCGCGGTCAAACAAGGCGCGGACCTTGTGGCCTTTGCGCTGCAAGACCAGCTTTTTTATCGGCTCGTACGCGCGCAGGATCTTTTTTACCGGGTTTGGAGCGCAGATCTGTTCCAAAATCTCAACAACGTGATCGGATTCTCGCGCATATAGCAGTGGAAAATTTCGGTAATGACAACTGATATGTCCATCCAGTCCGGCCAAAGCCGCGCCGGGGCGGCCGCCCCCAAGGGCGTGAATGACCAGGGGCAGGGCAATCTGGTCAAGCCACGGATCAAGGCTTTGGCAGGCCAGTTCATCGGGGGGGGTATCGCGGATAGAGCGCGCGTAGTCGAGAAACCGTTTGCCAAAGGCCACTGGATCGGGCCCAAAAAACCAGCCTGCGTTGAAATAGAGATAGCGTTCCCAATGCTCATCTGGGTGTTCAAGGTCCAGGGACGAGGCGAAATCAAGCCCGAAGCGATCATAGAGCGATTTCCAGATGCCGCCGTAGCCCGGGCCGTAAAGGGGGGGCTCGGGCCAGGTTCCCTCGCGCCGCATTGAGGCTGAGGGGCGGGCAAAATCGAATTGCGTGGGGGTGAGTGGCGCGGTGAAGAGGGTGTCGGTGTCAAAAAAGACGAAAGGCCGGTTTGCGGGGAGGGCACAGAGCGCCTCTATCTTGTTTCCGCATGGGTAGCTTTGACCGAAGGCGAGCGTTTCGAATGGCAGGATTTGCGCGCCACAACCCTCCAACAGCGCGCGCACCGGGCTGCTGATGCGGGTATCGCCCTTCCAGAGCGGGCCGGGTTGTGGTTCGGCAATGAACAACGTTCCTGCAAAGGTCGGGTTTTGCGCGCGAAATGAGGCGGCCAGAATTATGGCTTCGTATTCAAGCCTTCCGCTTTGAGCGACGCAGACGACGTTGAACTCTTGTTGTTTGGTCTGAGTTGTCGCCATAATGACCGATGTCCCTGTTGTTTTGCCCCACTATAAAGGGGAAAGCGGGTTGGCAAAAGGGCGCGGCCAAAGGAATAGCGAATGCGTTGGATTACTGTATTGGGGGTTTTCATTGCCTGGGGAGGGGTAGGCGCGGCGCAAGATTTTACGACTGCCGCTGAAGTGCGGCCAATTTTAGCGATGACGCGCGCGAACTGGGTGTCTTTGCGGGAATATCGCGGTGCGGATATTATAAATTTTACGCATATACTGGGTTGGCGTTGCGGCCTGTCGTCAATTCGATATGGGTTGAATGGTGCCCCGGCCACACAGGTTTTCAAGATGGAGCCGTGCCACACCGGCAGTGCCCAGCCCAATGCCATCACGAGCGACGCGGTATACGTCAAGCAGCCGCTTGGGTCGGTCAAATCCATCAGCGTTGTTGTGGGCTATGATGATGGCAGCGCGGAGCGTGCGGAGTTCCAGCGCAATCAGGTCCTGAAACGGTAGGCTTTTGAGGCAGCGACGAAGGGTTCGTTGGGGGCCAAGGCAGGCCCCATCACCTTGACCTCACGCAAAAGCCCGCATGGCGGCGTTGGATCGTGCCGCATTTTGGCCATAAAGCATGGCTAGCCTTGGCCTTCAAAGGAAGGGGCAATACCATGGAAATGATCGCAAACAGTTGCCGCGGCCTTTCGGTTTTTGTCGACCTGATGGCGGATCGTATCCTGGTGCCGCTGGCAATTGCCGCGGCACTGGTCGGTGCCTGTATCATCGGGCTGGAAGTGGCGCAGATGTTGTCGGCGCCACCGGCCGAGCAAAATCGGCTTTGACCGCTGTTGGCAGCAGCGCCACACTTTGTTGACCTTGCAATTCAATCTCACCTTGGGCTTTTGACAAGCCCCCCCTTTAACGGTAGTCACGTTTTCAGGGACGGTTGTGATTTTGGCGGGAGAAGACAATGCAGGTCTGGTTTGCACGACGGGGCGAAAACGGGTTCGGGTTCGCTGGCGCGGCGCGCGCGGCATTCGTCTTTCTTGCCTTTGCAATGGTTTGGCTTGCCCCCGCCACAGAGGCGCAAGCGCAGAGCTATCGCTTTGAGCGCGTTGAGATTGAGGGCAACGACCGGATCGAGCCTGCAACCATTCTGGCATATACCGGAATCAGCCGTGGTGAGACGGTTTCAGCCGGGGCGTTGAATGATGCCTACCAGCGGCTGAAAGGGTCCGGTCTGTTTGAGCTTGTCGAGATTTTGCCCAAGGGAAATACCTTGGTTGTGCGTGTTGAGGAATACCCTACCATCAATATCGTCAACTTTGAGGGCAACAAGAAGATCAAGGATGAGGTGCTGGCAGGTATCGTTACCTCGCAGGCGAGGCGCATCTATTCCCCGGCGACCGTCGAGGCTGATGCGGCCAAGATCGTTCAGGCCTATTCCGAAACCGGGCGTATGGCGGCCCGTGTCGACCCAAAGGTCATTCGCCGCGAAGGAAACCGTGTCGATGTGGCTTTCGAGGTGCGCGAAGGCAAGGTGACAGAGGTTGAACGCTTGTCCTTCACCGGCAACCGCGCCTATTCAGACCGGCGTTTGCGGCAGGTTGTGAACACCAAGCAGGCGGGCCTGTTGCGCACCTTCATTCAGCGCGACACTTTTGTTGCCGACCGGGTCGAGTTTGACAAACAACTGCTGACGGATTTCTACCGCTCGCGTGGCTATATCGATGCGCAGGTCACGGGCGTTTCTTCTGAACTCGCGCGCGAGCGTGATGCCTTTTTCATGACCTTCAATGTGCGCGAAGGCCAGCAGTTCAAATTTGGCCATGTCACCACCGTTTCGGAAATCGAAGGGGTGGACGCTGCCGAGTTTCAAAAGCTGATGAAAATCCGCTCTGGCGTAACCTATTCGCCCAATGCAGTCGATAATGCGATCACCCGGATGGAAGGGTTGGCGCTGAAGAAGGGGCTGAACTTTGTTCGGGTAGAGCCGCGTCTGACCCGGAATGAACGCGATCGGACATTGGATCTTGAGTTTGCCCTGACCCGTGGGCCGCGCGTCTTTGTCGAGCGCATCGACATCGAGGGCAACACCACAACCTTGGACCAGGTGGTGCGCCGCCAGTTCCGCACCGTCGAGGGTGACCCGTTCAACCCGCGCGAAATTCGCAATGCCGCCGAACGGATCCGCGCGCTTGGCTTCTTTTCCAAAGCTGATGTGAATTCGCGCCCTGGCACCAATAGTGATCAGATCGTGGTGGATGTGAACGTCGAAGAGCAGCCCACCGGATCCCTGACCTTCGGGGCCAGCTATGGCGTCAGCCAGGGGCTAGGGGTGAATGTGGGCCTGCAGGAGGCCAACTTTCTGGGCCGGGGGCAATATCTTGGTATCTCGATTGCGACGGCGTCAGACAATGCAAACTCGTCAATCACCTTTATCGAGCCCTACCTTCTGGGCCGTGATCTGAAGTTCAAGTTCAACGTCTATTACAACACGTCGGACAATGACAATTCTGACTATTCGACCCGCCTGATGGGATTTTCACCTTCAATCGAATTTCCGGTGTCAGAGAATGGCCGACTGGAACTGCGCTATAAACTGTCAAAGGATCGTCTTTACGGCCTGACGACGGACTCTTCGACAATTCTTTTGTGCGAATCCGAGGATGCGCCCGCGGGTTGTGCCTATGATTTCAATGGCGGCGATCAGACAACCAGCGCGCTTGGTTATACCTACAGCTATGATACCAAACTGAACGGGTTGAACCCCAACAACCGCTTGCTGCTGAGCTTTGGTCAGGATTTTGCCGGGTTGGGCGGTGACGTTGACGCGATCACCACGACGGCGCGGGTCGCGGCCAGCACCAAGGTCATGCAAGAAGAGGTGACCTTGCGTGCTGAATTTGAAGGCGGTGCGATCCATATGTTGAATGACAGCAGCAGCCGCGTGCTCAACCGCTATTCGGGCAACGGCAAGATCCGCGGGTTTGAGTATAACGGCCTTGGCCCACGGGATCTGAACGCGGTCAATGAAGACGCCCTTGGTGGTAATTACTTCGTCGCAGCGCGGCTTGAAGCGGAATTTCCGGTGGGGCTGCCGGAAGAATATGGCATCACTGGTGGGTTGTTCATGGATGTGGGGTCAGTCTGGGGGTTGAACAACACCGTAGGCTCGGGCGGCGTGCAGGTTGATGATGATCTGCACTGGCGCTCTTCGGTTGGGCTTTCGGTGTTCTGGACCACGGCAATCGGGCCGCTCCGTTTCAACTTCTCAAAGGCCCTGGTCAAGGAAGACTACGACCTGGAGCAGAACTTCGATCTGACCATCTCAACCAAGTTCTGAGGCGAGAGGATGCGCGCGTGCTTTACGCTGACGCTGATGGGGGTGATGGCGGCCGGGGCTGTGGGCGCGCAAACGTCTGATACAGCGATTGCCAGTGAGGGTGTGACCGGCACCAACATTCAGGCGCAGGCGGGTGAGGACGGTGTCATCCTGGTGCCCAGCCCGATCCTTACACTGGATTGGGAACGCCTTTATGACTCGTCCCTGTGGGGCGCACGGGTAAAGACCGATATGGAGGCGGCATCGACACAGCTGAAAGCCGAAAACACCCGGATATCAGAGGGGTTGGTCGCTGAGGAAAAATCCCTGACCGAGCGGCGTTCTACGATGACCCCCGAGGCGTTTCGTGCCGAAGCTGACGCTTTTGATGCACGCGTGACCGATATCCGCGATGCGCAAGAGGCCAAGGCACACGCGCTTTCACGGCGGCTGGATGAGGAACGCCAGGCGTTCATCTCGGCCGCTTTTCCGCTGCTGGACGAAGTGCTGCAGGCACGGCGGGCGGTGGCAATTTTGGATCGCCGCGTGATCATTCGGGGCGCCAAGGATATAGATGTGACAGCGGATCTGGGCGCGCGCGTTGACGCGGCCTTGGGGGATGGGCGCAAACCCGCCCCAGAGACGCCGTCGACCCAAGCGCCCGGCACGGACAATTAAGCCGAGTTCTTGCCAAGGCGGGCTGGCGTTGCTAGCAAGACACAAAGTCGGGTGACAAACCCGCCACCAACGGGAAGGAACCCGATGTCCGAGCCAGCCGCCTACACCGAAGCCGACCTGAGCCTGATCAAGCGGATCATTCCGCACCGGTATCCGTTCCTGCTGATCGACAAGGTGCGCGACATCGTGCCGTTCAAATCGGCAGTGGGGATCAAGAATGTGACCTGCAACGAGCCGCATTTTCAGGGCCATTTCCCCGATATGCCGATCATGCCCGGCGTGACGATCGTCGAGGCGATGGCGCAGACATCTGCGGTGGTGGTGGGGATCAGCCTTGATGTGATCGACAAACCGCTGCTGACCTATTTCATGGGTATTGATGCCTGCAAGTTCCGCCGCAAGGTGGTGCCTGGCGATGTGCTGGAACTGCATGTGACCGTCAAGCGCGGCGGCGGCAAGATTTGGAAGTTTCTGGGGCAGGCCTATGTAGAAAGTCAGTTGGCCGCCGAGGCTGAATTTACCGCGATGATGGATTTGCAGGGGTAAATCATGGCCATTGACCCCAGCGCCGAGATCCATCCCGCTGCGATCATTGAGGCCGGCGCCCGGATTGGGGCGGGTTGCCGCATTGGCCCCTTCTGCCTGATCGGCCCCGAGGTGGTATTGGGGCCGCGGGTCTGGATCAAAAGCCATGCGGTGATCACCGGGGCCACCGTGATTGGTGCGGAAACCGTGGTCTTTCCTTTTGCCACCATTGGTGAGATCCCGCAGGATCTGAAATTTCAGGGCGAAAAAAGCCGCCTTGAAATAGGCGCGCGCAACCGGATCCGCGAACATGTGACAATCAACACCGGCACCGAGGGCGGCGGCTATGTGACCCGTGTGGGCGACGATTGCCTGCTGATGGCGGGCAGCCATGTGGCGCATGATTGTCAGGTCGGAAACCGGGTTATCCTGGTCAATAACGTGGCTGTGGCCGGGCATTGCGTGCTGGAAGACGATGTGATCGTGGGCGGGCTTTCAGGGGTTCACCAATGGGTGCGCATTGGCCGGGGCGCGATTATCGGCGCGCTTTCAATGGTCACGGCGGATGTCATTCCGCACGGTCTGGTGCAGGGGCCGCGCGGTCATCTTGACGGGTTGAACCTTGTCGGGCTGAAGCGGCGCGGCGCGGCGCGGGCCGAAATCTCGGCGTTGCGCGCAGTATATGCTGCACTTTCCGAGGGAAATTTTCGCGACAGCGCCCGCGTCCTTAGCGAAACCCCGGCGGCAGAGCAAAGTGCCTATGCGCGTGAGGTTCTTGATTTCATTCTGGGGCCGTCGGACCGCTCCTTCCTGACCCCGCAATGAGTGCGACCGCGCTGATCGCCGGAACGGGGGCGTTGCCGCGATTGCTGGCTGGCGTAATCAGCGGCGACTGGGTGTTGTGCGAAATGGAGGGGTTCCCCTCATCCGTGCCGGGGATTGAGCCGGTGCGCTTTCGCGTTGAACGGCTGGTGCCGTTTCTGGATGGGTTGGTGGACCGGGGAATTGGCCGGGTGATCTTTGCCGGGGCGATGCGGCGGCCCAGGCTGGACCCGGAGTTGTTTGACGCGCGCACAGCGACACTGGTGCCGCGCCTGCTGCAGGCGATGCAATCGGGTGATGATGCCACGCTGCGCGAGGTGATCGCGATTTTTGAGGATTGGGATCTGGAAGTGGTGGGCGCGGATCAGATTGACCCCGATCTGGTGCCGGGGCCGGGCGTGTTGACCGGCAATCCGACCAACGCGGATGCGGCTGATGCTGACCGCGCAGCCGCCATTGTTGCGGCCTTGGGTTCGGTTGACATAGGGCAGGGGGCCGTGGTCGCCCAAGGTCTTTGCCTTGCGGTCGAAGCACTTCCCGGCACGGATGCGATGCTGGAATTTGCTGCCTTGCACCAAGGGCTGCGGCCCAACCCTGACGGCGCGCGCGGGGTTGTTTTCAAGGCGCCGAAACCCGGTCAGGACCGCCGGATTGACCTGCCCTCTATCGGCCCCGAAACCGTGAAACGCGCGGCAGCTGCGGGGCTTGCGGGTATTGCCTGGGAAGCGGGCGGCGTGTTGTTGCTGGACCGTGCCGCCACCCTTGCCGAAGCCGAGGCGCGGGGCCTGTTCCTATGGGCGCGCTGAGGTTTTATCTGATCGCGGGCGAGGCCTCTGGCGACAAGCTGGGGGCAGCGCTGATGGTTGGGCTGAGGCAGCTTGCCCCCGACGCGGAATTTCTCGGCATAGGCGGCCCTTTGATGGAGGCCGAGGGCCTGCAAAGCCAGTTCCCGATGGAAGAGCTTTCGGTAATGGGCCTGTGGGAGGTGCTGCCAAAGTACCGCGCCCTCAAACGCCGCATTGCCGAGGCTGCCGATGCGGTCACTGCGCTTCGGCCCGATGCGCTGATTACCATCGACAGCCCGGATTTCTGCCTGCGGGTGGCGCGGCTGGCGCGGGCGGCAAACGCGGGGCTGAAAACCATCCATTACGTTGCGCCCTCGGTC
This sequence comes from Phaeovulum sp., assembly GCF_047638075.1. Taxonomy (NCBI): domain Bacteria; kingdom Pseudomonadati; phylum Pseudomonadota; class Alphaproteobacteria; order Rhodobacterales; family Paracoccaceae; genus Phaeovulum; species Phaeovulum sp. The sequence continues at coordinate 23,462 of NZ_JBLJBV010000034.1, read as the reverse complement.
TGGGCATGGCGCCCCGGGCGCGCAAAGAAAATGGCCAAAGTCATTGATCATGTGCTGGCGCTTTTGCCGTTTGAGCCGCCGTTGATGCAGGCGGCCGGCATGGGCTGCGATTTTGTCGGCCATCCGGTGGTGGCCGAGCCGCTGGCGACCAAGGCCGAAGCCGTCGCCTTCCGCGAGGCTCATTCGATCGGCCCCGACCAGCCCCTGGTGCTGTGCCTGCCCGGGTCGCGCGGGGGCGAGGTCAGCCGCCTTGGCCCCCGCTTTGATGAAGCGCTGATGCGCCTTCGGGACCGCGAACCGGCGCTTCGGGTGGTTGTGCCGACGGTGCGCGGGGTGTCCTCAATGGTGCGCAGCATGGCGGCGCGCTGGCCGTCGCCACCGATAGTTGTCGAAGATGCGGCGGAAAAACGTGCCGCCTTTGCCGCCGCCGATCTTGCGCTGGCGGCCAGTGGCACGGTCAGTCTGGAACTGGCCGCCAGCCGCACGCCGATGGTCATCGCCTACGATATGGCGCCGCTTAGCCGTCTGCTTATCGGGTGGATGCTGCGGGTGGATACCGTGACGCTGGTCAATCTGGTCTCGGAAACCCGTGCAGTGCCAGAGTTTTTGGGCCGGAACTGCCGCCCCGGCCCGATTTCGGCACAGTTGCTGCACCTGTTGGAAGACGCTGACGCCCGCGCCGAACAGCTTGCCGCGATGAACCTGACGATGGCGCGTCTGGGCGAAGGCGGCGAAGCGCCCGGCCTGCGCGCCGCCCGCGCCGTTCTTCAGGCTTTGGGCAAAGATTAACGCCCGCGCCAGATCCAGCCACCGCCCAGAATGCGGGTGCTGTCAGGGGCGTAGAACACGCAGGCCTGACCGGGGCTGACGCCTTCTTCGGGGTTAAGCAGCTCAACCGCGGCTTCGGTCGCCGAGATTGGGCGGATCACGGCGTCGCGCGGTGGCCGGGTTGATCTGACACGAACCAGCACGGGCCATTCGGCGCGACTTTCCAGCGGCGTATCGCCCAGCCAGTTGATTTCACGAACCGGGATGGTGCGGGTGGAAAGGGCCTCTTTCGGGCCGACGATAACGCGGCGCGTGTCGGGATCCAGCTTCACAACGTAAAGCGGGTCTTCCAGCCCGCCGATGCCAAGGCCGCGGCGCTGACCGACGGTATAGTGAATGACGCCCGAATGGGTGCCCAGAACATTGCCGTCCATATCCACGATTTCACCGGGATCGGCCGCATTCGGACGCAGCTTTTTGATGACGGCGGCGTAATCGCCATTTGGCACAAAGCAGATATCCTGGCTGTCGGGTTTATCGGCAACGGCCAGCCCGTATTTTGCAGCCAGCGCCCGGGTTTCGGCCTTTGATGCCAGATGGCCCAGCGGAAAGCGCAGGAAGGCAAGCTGCTCTGGCGTCGTGGAAAACAGGAAATAGCTTTGATCGCGGTTCGGGTCGGCGGCGGAATGCAGCTCCGGCCCTTTGGCGCCCAGTTTGCGCTGGATGTAATGGCCGGTGGCCATGCAGTCGGCCTCCAGATCCTTTGCGGTTTCCAGCAGGTCTTTGAACTTTACCCGTTCGTTGCAGCGGATGCAGGGCACCGGGGTTGCGCCGGCCAGGTAGGCATCTGCAAATTCGTCAATCACCGCTTCTTTGAAGGCGTTTTCATAATCCAGCACATAATGCGGAAAACCCATGGTTTCTGCGACGCGGCGCGCATCGTGAATGTCCTGACCCGCGCAACAGGCCCCCTTCTTGGCCAGTGCGGCACCGTGATCATATAGCTGCAATGTCACGCCGACGACGTCGTAACCTTCTTCGGCCAATACCGCCGCGACGACCGAACTGTCGACACCGCCTGACATGGCCACGACCACCCGCGTATCGCGCGGCGCCTTGGGGAGGCCAAGGGAATTTAGGGGGCTGTTCATCTGTGTTGTCCATTTGTGAACCAGGTCCGCAGGAATATAGGAAAATGCAAGATACTCACAACCCCGCGTTTCACCCCCCGTTAAGAGCATGGGTGCAGTGTGGCGGCAGCAAAGTCGAAGGGGTGAGGCAATGTATCTGAAAAAAGTTGATGGGCCGCGGGCGGTAACACTTCCTGATGGGTCGGTTTTGACCCGTGCGGACCTTCCGCCGGCGGACACGCAGCGCTGGGTGGCCAGTCGCAAGGCGGTTTTGGTGCGGGCGGTCGCCTACGGGCTGATTCCCTTGCCAGAAGTGCTGGATCGCTACGGTCTGTCAGAGGAAGAGTTCGCAATTTGGACCGAGGCTGTCGCGAAATATGGGGAATCGGCGCTAAAAGTGACTTCAATACAAAAATACAGACAACTTTAGGTTGTAATTCGATTATTAAATATGACAGTAACGTGTGGTTAACCATTTCACGCAAATGTGTTGGTGAGCGAGGTATTAATGCGGAGAATTTCAGATGCGGATTTTGTTGGTTGAAGACGATCCCACGACGTCGCGCAGCATTGAACTGATGCTGACCCATGCGAATCTAAATGTTTATTGTACGGATCTGGGTGAAGAAGGCATCGATCTTGCCAAGCTTTATGATTACGACCTGATTCTTCTGGATTTGAATTTACCGGACATGAACGGACACGAGGTGCTGCGTCAGTTACGCCTCGCACGGATTGACACGCCAATTCTGATTCTCTCGGGTGCGGATGATACCGAAAACAAGATAAAGGGCTTTGGCTTTGGTGCGGACGATTACATGACCAAGCCTTTCCATCGTGAAGAACTGGTGGCGCGCATCCATGCAATCATCCGGCGCTCAAAAGGGCATGCGCAATCCGTGATTCACACCGGTATGATTTCGATCAATCTGGATGCCAAGACGGTAGATGTTGCAGGCAAACCCGTCCACCTGACGGGGAAAGAATACCAGATGCTGGAGCTTTTGAGTCTGCGCAAAGGGACGACGCTGACCAAGGAAATGTTTCTCAACCACCTTTATGGGGGTATGGACGAACCTGAGCTGAAGATCATTGATGTGTTTATCTGCAAACTACGCAAGAAGCTGGCCGAGGTAACAGGTGGCTCTAACTACATCGAGACCGTTTGGGGGCGGGGCTATGTACTGCGCGACCCAAGCCCAACCGAAGTAGAACGCCGAATCGCCGTTGGCGCCTGACCCTCTGGACGGCCCCCTCCAGTGCCCCTAAAACTTTGTGGGGAATATGGACGGGGGCGCGGCGTGGATAATTCTGCGATGGTCGAAACACTGACCGAGGTCGAGGCAAAGGCCGAGGTGGAACGGCTTGGTGCGCTGCTCACGGCGGCCAATACCGCCTATCATACGTTTGACGCACCCGAGATTTCGGATGCGGAATACGACGCATCAAAGCTGCGGCTGGCCGCGATCGAGGCGCGTTTTCCGGCCTTGAGGCACAGTGACAGCCCAACCACAAAGGTGGGGGCGGCCGTGGCCGAGGGGTTTGGCAAGGTCAAACACTCGGAACGGATGCTCAGTCTGGAGAATGCGTTTGACGCGTCTGAAGTGGTCGATTTCGACGCAAGGGTAAAAAGCTATCTGGGGTTGGGGCCGTCTGATCCGCTGGCTTATACAGCAGAACCAAAGATAGACGGATTATCGCTTTCTCTGCGCTATGAGTTCGGGGGGCTGATACAGGCTGCAACGCGCGGGGATGGTGAAATCGGTGAGAATGTCACCGAAAATGCCCGCACCGTGGCCAATATTCCACAGCGCATATCGGGGGCACCAGACCTGCTTGATGTCCGCGGCGAGGTGTATATGAGCCACGCTGATTTTACAGCTTTGAACGCGCGTCAGGCGGATTGCGGCGAAAAAATCTTTGCCAACCCGCGAAATGCGGCCGCCGGGTCGCTGCGCCAACTGGATGCCACTGTCACGGCCGCGCGACCGCTCCGGTTTTTTGCCTATGGTTGGGGGGCATTGTCACAGCCGCTGGCCACGACCCAGTTTGAGGCGGTGAACAGCCTGGAAAAAATGGGTTTTCAAGTTAACCCTTTGACAGTTCTTTGCGATACCCCCGAAAAGATGTTGCAGCACTATCGCAGTATCGAGGCGCAGCGTGCGACGCTGGGCTACGACATCGACGGGGTGGTTTATAAGGTCAATAATCTTGCATTGCAGCGGCGCCTGGGATTTCGCTCGACCACCCCGCGTTGGGCAATCGCCCATAAATTTCCGGCTGAACTGGCCTGGACGCGCCTCGAAAAGATTGAGATTCAAGTCGGCCGCACGGGTGCGCTTAGCCCGGTTGCGCGTCTGTCGCCCGTCACGGTGGGCGGCGTCGTCGTTTCCAATGCAACACTGCATAATGAGGACTACATCGCCGGACGCGATTCCAAAGGGCAGCCTATCCGCGATGGCCGCGACATCCGCGAAGGGGATTGGGTGCAGGTCTACCGCGCCGGGGATGTGATTCCGAAGATTGCCGATGTGGATCTGTCGCGCCGGCCCGAAAATTCGCAACCTTATGTTTTTCCATCCAAATGCCCAGAGTGTGGCTCTGACGCGATCCGCGAGGAAGGGGATGCCGTGCATCGCTGTACTGGCGGGCTGATTTGCCCGGCGCAGGCGGTGGAAAAGCTGAAACATTTTGTTTCACGGGCTGCTTTCGATATCGAAGGGTTGGGCGCCAAGCAGGTTGAGGCATTCTTCAGTGACGGCTGGATTCGGCAACCGGCAGATATTTTCACGCTGCGCGAACGATTTGGCACAGGCCTGAGGCAGTTGAAAAACCGAGAGGGCTGGGGCGAAAAATCGGCTGAAAATTTATTCAATGCCATTGACGAAAAACGTAGCATCCCCTTGAAAAAATTCATATTTGCGCTGGGGATTCGCCATGTGGGCGAAACGGCTTCGGGTTTATTGGCGACTCATTTTACCAGTTGGGCCGGGCTGGAGAATACCGTGCGCGCCGCGTCGATGATGTCGGGCCCTGCATGGGATGAAATTCTGGCAATTGATGGAATGGGCGCCACAACAGCCATGTCGTTGGTTACGTCGCTGAGCCATTCGACCGACCGCGAAGCTGTTGAAAACCTGCTGCGCTATGTCACCCCGCAAGATGCGCAGCGCCGCGCGCCCACTGACAGCACAATTGCGGGGTTGACGGTGGTCTTTACCGGCACGCTGGAAAAGATGACCCGCGCCGAGGCAAAATCGCGCGCCGAAGCGTTGGGCGCAAAGGTTGCCGGCTCGGTTTCTGCGAAAACCAATATTCTGGTCGCAGGGTTGGGGGCAGGCTCGAAAGCGAAAAAAGCGGCAGAGTTGGGGGTGCGGGTCATCGATGAAGACGCGTGGCTCATGCTGGCGGGAACCGCATGACGGGCCGCCCGCCGATCCTGTTTCCCCTGTTTGCCGCACTGGAAACCCTGCCGGGGGTGGGGGAAAAAACAGCGCGCGCTTTTGCGCAGATCGGTATTGAACGGCCGCGTGACCTCTTGTTCACGCTGCCCTATTCGGGGGTGGATCGGCGCATTGTCACCACGATCCGCGATGTGGTGCCGCCCGTAACAGTGACCGTCGAGGTAGAGGTCGAAGGCCATATGCCAGCCCGCCGCAAGGGGGGGCCGGCGCGGGTCATGGTCCGCGATGCCGCCACGGATTTTCAGGTGGTCTTTTTTCATGCGCGTTCAGAGTGGCTGGAAAAACAGCTTCCTACAGGCCAACGTCGGATAATTTCGGGCAAGGTCGAAATCTTTGACGGGGTGGCGCAGATGGTTCACCCGGACCATATTTTGCGCCCCGAAGAGGCGGATGCGTTGCCCAGTTTTGAACCGGTCTACCCGCTGAGCGCGGGATTGACGCAGCGTGTCGTAGCCAAGGCCGCCGCGGGGGCGCTGACCCGTATAGGCGTTCTTTCGGAATGGATCGACCCCGCGCTGAAGACGCGCGAGGGCTGGCCCGATTGGCATGAGGCGCTTGCCGCGGCGCACCACCCCCAGGATTTTGGCGCGCTTGCCGCAACGGACCCGGCACGCGCGCGGCTTGCCTATGATGAACTGTTCGCCCATCAGGTTACCTTGGCGTTGGCGCGCGCGCAGATGAGACGTGGTAAAGGGCGGGTGACCGCAGGCACCGGGGCCCTGCAGACGCGCGTTCTGGCTGCGCTGCCCTATGCGGCCACAGGCGCGCAAACCCGGGCAATTGCGGAAATAACCGCCGATATGGCCAGTGACAAACGAATGAACCGTCTGCTTCAGGGGGATGTCGGATCTGGCAAGACGCTTGTTGCGTTCATCGCCTTGCTGGCGGCCGTCGAGGCGGGCGGGCAGGGCGTCATGATGGCGCCAACCGAGATTCTGGCGCGCCAACATCTGGAGAGTTTGCAGCCGATGGCCGAGGCGGCGGGGGTCAACCTTGCGCTTCTGACCGGTCGCGACAAGGGGGCCGAACGCGAGGCCAAGCTGCGCGCCTTGGCCGACGGGGGTACAGATGTGCTGGTCGGCACCCATGCGGTGTTTCAAAAAGACGTGCACTTTGCTGATTTGCGGCTGGCGGTTGTTGATGAACAGCACCGCTTTGGCGTAGCGCAGCGCATGGAATTGGGCACCAAGGGGCAACAAGCGGACATGCTGGTGATGACCGCCACGCCGATCCCGCGTTCACTTTCGCTGGCGCAATATGGCGACATGGATGTGAGCGTTCTGGATGAAAAGCCACCGGGTCGCTTGCCGGTGAAAACGGCCCTCATCTCAACCGCGCGGATGGAAGAGGTCACAAATCACCTGCGTCAGGCGGTTGCCGAGGGGCGTCAGGCCTATTGGGTCTGCCCCCTGGTCGAGGATAGCGAACTGGTCGACCTGACTTCGGCCGAGGACCGGTTTCGAACACTGCGCGCCGCCTTGGGGGATGAAATCGTGGGGTTGGTCCACGGTCAGATGCCGCCTGCGGAAAAAGACGCCGCGATGGCCGCGTTCACTGCCGGGCATACCCGGGTTTTGGTCGCGACCACAGTGATCGAAGTGGGGGTGAACGTGCCCAATGCCTCGATCATGGTGATTGAACGTGCCGAGATTTTCGGGCTGGCACAGTTGCACCAGTTGCGGGGCCGGGTCGGGCGCGGGGCGGCCAGTTCGACCTGTCTGCTGATGTATCAGGCTCCGCTAAGCGAAACCGGCGAGCGGCGGTTGCAGATTTTGCGCGAGACCGAAGATGGCTTTCGTATCGCGGAAGAAGACCTTGCAATGCGTGGGGCGGGTGATGTGATTGGCACCGCGCAATCCGGCCTGCCGCGTTTTCGCATTGCCGATCTGGAACGTCAGGCGGGGTTGATGGCCGTGGCCCAGTCCGATGCGCGGGCCCTGCTTGCCGCTGACCCCGGGTTGCAAGGCACACGCGGGCAGGCAGTTCGGGTGCTGCTGTGGTTGACAGAACAAGATCGCGCGATCCGGCTGATCTCGGTAGGTTAGCCTTTCGTTCTTATATGTTCTTAAAAAGTTCTTTACAGCGAGATGAAAAAATGAGAACAAAGTAGCAACAAAAGTGAGGGGAGACATCATGACCAAAAAAATCAAATCCGTTTTGTCACACAACTCTGACACGCTGTTGCAAGACGCCCTTGGTGCCGCGTCCCTGATGGTTCTTTTGGTCGCGTTTTTATATTTTCCGGGTCTTTGATCCGTTCAGGTTCTGCCTCGCGCTTTCGTGCCGCACCTGCCAAGGCTGGCGGCTACCCTTCCCCCCGGGTGCCCTTTCGGGCCAAAAGCGCATCCTTCCGCCGCCTTGCATAGCCGCAAGCGCGGCGGCTTTTATTCGGGCATGGCATCCAGCGTCGCATTAAGTGCGAGCAGGATCGAGGCGTGACGATTGGGATAATCGCGTGCCGAGATCAGCACCTCGTAACCACCGAACGGATCCGCAGGAACAGGACCATCTTGTTTCAGCATGGCCGAAAGCTGGTCCCGCGCACGCAAGATTTCTACGCGACTGCGGCCCACCACAACTGCCCCTAATACCGCCGCGGCAGCCTGGCCCAACGCGCAGGCCTTCACCTCTTGTGAAAACGCGCTGATCTTGCCGTCACTGATGCAAACATCAACCGTCACGGTCGAGCCACACAAAGGTGCGCGCCGGGTGGCGCTGAACGCAGGCGCCGGCAAGCGCCCCAGATGGGGTATGTCAGCCGCCAACGCCAGTATGCGCTGGGAATATAGCTTCATAAGGTCGCTGTCGCTCATGGCTTTTCCTCGGTGTCAATGAGCGTTAAATAGCGTGGAATATCCATTTTGAACAGGTGCACCATGAGCTTTGACCCCGCTTCACTGACCTATGATGCAAATGGGCTGATCCCCGTCATCGCGCAGGATGTCGGCTCAGATGAAGTATTGATGCTGGCATGGATGAACGCCGAGGCCGTTGCGCGTACCCTGGCGACCCGCCGGGTGACCTATTGGTCGCGTTCACGTCAGGCATTCTGGGTGAAGGGTGAAACCTCGGGTCATATCCAACATCTGGTGGAATTACGTATAGATTGCGATCGGGACTGTCTCTTGGCGCGTGTCAGACAGCAGGGGCCGGCATGCCACACCAACCGCCGGTCATGCTTTTATACGGCAATTCAGAATGGCGATGAGGTTGAAATCCTGCACCCCTTAGCCTGATGGCCGCAAGTTGCCCCTGATGTTTCCGGGGGGCCCATATAGGCCAGCCGGCGCAGCTTTTGATGGATGTATCAATACCCCTACGGGTCAAGCGCCCGGAACCCGCTCAGATAATCCCGACAGCTTGGTGTCTTTTGGGATCATTCCTCGCCTCGGCTTTTTTTTGGTAAAAATACTCATTTGACGCCGCCTCACCGCACCAGCGCCTCGGCATAGCTGCGCAACCGCAGTAGCGCTTTCTTCAAGGCCTCATCGTCCAACGTCAGGGCAATGCGCAAATGCCCGGCGGCAGATGCGCCAAAGCTTTCGCCGGGCATGACCGCAATCCGCTCGTCCGCTAACAGGCGCTCCGCGAAGTCGGCTCCCGAAAGACCCGTCGCGCGGATATCGGCCATCACATACATGGCCCCTGCAGGGGGGGTCAGCCGCACCGCCTGACTACCTGCCAATGCGCGCACGGCCACATCGCGCCGGCGGCGGAAGGGGGCCGCGATCCGCGTTTCCAGGTCCTGACCCTCGCGCAATGCAAATAGCCCCGCATCCTGAATAAAGCCGGGCACGCCATAGGTTGTGTTGACCGCCAGCGCATGAACCGCATGCGCCACTTCCTCGGGGGCGACCACCCAGCCGATCCGTGATCCTGTCATCGCATGGCTTTTGGATAGCGAGCCGATCACAATCGTGCGTTTGGCCATGCCCGGCAGGGTGCGCGGGCTGATATGTGTTCCTTCCCAGACCTGGGTGTCATAAACCTCATCCGAAATCAGCCACAGGTCGCGCCGCTCACATACTTCCGCGATGCCTTCCATGGTATCGCGCGAGTAAATGACACCCGTCGGGTTGTTCGGGGAATTGATCAACAGGGTGCGTGCGTCGCTGGCGGCGGCGGCGGCATCAAGCGCATGTGCCTCTGGCTGGAAGCCATGTTCGGGGCGGGCAGGAACCGCCAGCGCAACCCCGCCGCCGGCCCGGATTGTACCTGGGTAGGTGGGGTAATGGGGGGCGACGAAAAGCCCGGTCTGGCCCGCCCCCAGCAGCGCCATATGTGCCGCGAACAACGCGGCTTGGCCTCCGGGCGTAACCACTATCTGTGCAGGCGATGTGGCAACGCCGGTGCGGGCGCTGACGCGGGCTGCAATCTCGGCACGCAAGGCACGTTGCCCGGCGATGTCGGTATAGCCGGTGTTGCCTGCCACCGCTGCCGCCATCATTGCAGACAGCACCGCCGGATCGGTCTTCACGTCCGGCTCGCCAATTGTCAGCATCGTTACGGCCTCGCCTACGGCGATCATGTCGCGCGCACGCCCAAGTATTGCCCAGCCATCCTTGCCGTTTCCGGTCATATGCGCGATGCGCGCCGCGAGTTTCATCACCGCCTCCGTATTCAGATGTCACATGTCAGGGGGCACCAGGCCCAACCCGCGCAGATAGATGCCGATCCCCGATTCCAGCAGGTCTTCGGGGGTGAACTGGCTTCGGCTGCCAGGCTGGGCGCGCGCATAAAGCTCGACCACGCCATGGCTCATTGCCCAGATATGGGCAGAAAACATCGCTGCGGGGGGGCGCCGCCCCTCGGGGATATGGCGCGCCAAGGCCTCGGCCGCGCGCAGCATTACCCGGTCGCCGCGCGCGCTGATTTGGGCCAGCTCAGGCGTGCGGTTGGGCGAGATGCCGCTTTCGAACATGGCCATGTAATGCCCCGGATAGCGGCGCGCAAAGGCCAGATAAGCCCGGCCCGTCGCCCCAAAGGCCGCCAATGCCGAGGGCGCGCCGTCGTTCCAGGCATGCTCCAGAAGATCGGCAAAAATGGCATAGCCTTGGCGCGCACATTCCGCGATCAGATCTTCACGCCCCTCAAAATGGCGATAGACAGCAGCCGGGGTTACGCCTGCGGATTTGGCCGCCTCAGACAGGCTGAAACCGGTGGGGCCCTGCGTCTCGATCAGGCGCAAGGCGGCCTCGATCAGGGCTTGTCTGAGATTGCCGTGATGATAGCCCCGCTTAATCATTCAAAGCCCGCTCCGGCCACAATTTCGGGCCTGCCTTGCCAACATGTTTTCCGCAAGGGTCGGATCATACGCCGATCTGCATCAGATCATAGGGGGTGGATTGGTAGATCTCATTGATCCAATTACCATAAAGCAGATGCGCATGACTGCGCCACCGGTTCAACGGGGTTTTGGTCGGGTCATCGCCGGGGTAATAATTCACCGGCACGTTAATCGTCTTGCCCGCCGCGGCGTCGCGGTCATATTCTTCTTTCAGTGTGCAGCTATCATATTCAAAATGATTGAAAATATAAAGCGCGCGGTGATCCGCATCCTCCAAAAGGCACGGCCCCACCTCGTCCGAGGCAAGCAGCGTTCGCAGCTTTGGGGCGGCGTCAATTTCAGACTGGCGCATTTCGGTCCAGCGGCTGACGGGGATCAGAAGGTCATCGGAAAAGCCGCGCAGATAGGGTGAGGCAGGGGCACAGTTGCGGTGCCGGAAACAGCCGAATGCCTTGCGATCCAGCATATGTTTTTTTACGCCATGAAAGTGATAGGCCATCGCCATGCCGCCCCAACAGACGCCAAAGGTTGATTGAACGTGCCCTTGGGTCCAGTCAAAAACCTCGCGCAGCTCATCCCAATAGGTGACCTCTTCAAATGGCAAATGCTCGATCGGGGCGCCGGTGATGATCAACCCGTCGTATTTTTCGCCGGTCGCGGCTACGTCGGCAAAGGGGCGGTAGAATTCTTCCATATGTTCGGCGGCGGTGTTTTTGGCCGCGTGGTCGGTCATACGGATCAGATCCAGATGGATCTGCAACGGTGTCGCGCCGATCAGCCGGGCAAACTGGTTTTCGGTCTGAATCTTTTTCGGCATCAGGTTGAGAAGCGCTATCCGCAGGGGGCGAATATCCTGCGTTTCGGCCCGGCCCGGCGACATGACCATGACACCCTCTTGGTTGAGGATGTTATAGGCAGGCAGCGTTTCGGGCAGGGTGATAGGCATGGTCTCTCCGGCGGGTCAGGGGTGTGCGTTCAGCGCGCGGGCAATCAGCGATATAAAATCGGTGGCGGTTTTCACAAGGGCCACATCCTCGGCCTTGATCGAGACGCCCCAGTTGCGCGCCATCGCCGCATAGCGCGGCTGGCGGTGGGCAAGTGCGCGCGCATAGGTCCAGCGCACAAAGGCATCGGGGTTGACCTCGGGTTCGGTCAGCCCGTTCAGCACGCGGTATTCAACCCAGGCGTTTTCCAGAAATTCGGGCTGGTAATACATCGGCTTCGGGGCGCGGTCAAAGCGGCGGATCAGCTCTTCCGTATGCGCGTCAGAGCCTTCGATCCAGACCATCAGCAGGTTTTGGGACAGCGCCTTCAGGATCGCATCCTCGGGGTTGTCCGGGTCGACCACCTCGCAGATGGAGCCACCGCTGTCGCAGACGAAATGCGCAAGACCGTAGATCTCGCGGGCGCGGGTAATGAAATAGTTGGTATCAAGCAGGCTGGCCTGTTCCGCGGTGCGGTGCTGATCCTGTCGGCGCATGTATTGGTCAAAGGGCAGCCCACCCTTTTGTTCGTTACCCGGTTTGCCCAGATAGGTGGACAGCGGCGAAAGGTTGTCAAAGGTGATGTTCGACCCGATATGCACGGAATCCGTCATCAGAAGTTCGCGCAAAAGCGGCACTTTCATCGCCTCGCGCTTGAAATTATCGGCAATGAATTCGCCCATGTAGCGCGTGCCGATCCGGTAATCGACCGAGTAGTGAAACCAGCCCCCCGCGTCGCGCAGCAAAGAGGCGACATGAGTTTTGCCAAGGCCCGACATGCCAAACAACAGCACCTGTTTGCGCGGGGCCGCAACCCATTCCGCCGCTGAATTGTAGATCATTCCCGCCCGTCCTTTGCTTGATCCGGGTTTACCGCGTGGCTTGGGCAGCGTCACGGGTTATTTGTGCGCAGCGGAAACCGGAAGGGCAGCCGTAATTGACCGTTCAGGACCAGTAACCCCAGCGCCAATATGCCAAAGCCCAAAAAGGCGCGCAACGGCAGGGTTTCGTCATAGACCGCCCAACCCGCGACAATCGCCACCGGCGGGATCAGCAGCGTGACCAGTGAAAGGTTACCCGCCCCGGCCAGCGCCAGCACCCGGTAATAGAGCAGATAGGCCAGCGCCGTACAGCCGACCGCCAACCACAAGACCGCCACCCAGACTGGTGTTGACCAATCAAAACTGGGCACCCCATCCAGCAGCAGCGCCGTGGGCAGCATCAGGACCGACGCCCCGGTCAACATGCCTGCCGCGGCAACCTCGGGCACCAACCCGCGCACCTGAACCCGGGCATAGGCGCCTGCCAGGGCGTAGAAAAAGGCCGCGCCCAGGATTGCCAGCTGGCCCGTGGACCCCGGATCAAAATGTAACAGCGTTGCCGGGCCAATCGCCACCACCACACCGACAAAACCGATCAAGACCCCCAGCGCCTTGCGCGGGGTCAACCGCTCATCCGTAAAGACCCAGGCGGCCACCAGCACGCCAAAGATGGCCGTCGATGCGTTCAGCACCCCGGCCAGGCCGCTGTCGATATGCTTTTGCCCCCAGACGATCAGCGAAAACGGGATGGCATTGTTCAGCGCCCCCATCACCAGAAAGCGCCACCAGATCTTGCGCCCGCGTGGAAGCGGCAACCGGCGCAGCATCACCCAAAGCCACAGCAGGATGCAGCCCCCCGTCACCCGCATCGCCACCAGGCTGGCCACCGGCACCTCGGCTACGGCAGCGCGATTTGAGAGAAACGATCCCCCCCAGATCAGTGCCAGCACCGCCAGCAGCACCCAGGCATGGGCGGACATATCGGTTTGTGCGGGGCGTTGTTGTTGGCTCATGCCAAAGACCTATGCCGCCTGTCGGCAATTCGCCACCCGGAACTTGTGCCAAATACAATCGGTTGCCTGTGTGCATGAAAAAGCCCCGCCAAAGCGGGGCCTTTGAGTGCGACTGATACCCGCTCAGAAGCTGACGCCGACCCGAACACCCGCGCCCCAGCCCGAGTTGCCGCTGAACTGGCCGTTGATGGTTTTGGTAACGGCATCGCCAATATCGACATAGCGCAGGCCGCCCGTCACCTTGATATTGTCGCGCGTGTAGGTTGCCGCCAACCCGATGGATTTCATCCCGTCGGTTGGCCCAAGGTTACCGGTCGGTGTTCCGTCATGCTTTTCATAGCCAAGGACCACGGCACCCGACCAGTTTTCAGTGAACTTGCGCCCGACACCAAGATTATAGGTGATCACGTCGTGTGTGTAATCGACCAAGGGTGACCCGAAATTCGCCTGATAAACAGGCGGGTCAATATCGAACACCGACCAATCCACCCAGCGGACCGAGCCAAAGACCAGCGTATCTTTTGCGACACCGGTTTGGAATTCAAGGTTTACTGACTGCGGCACCTCGGACTCAAAACTGGTGGAAATTACCCCCATTTCCGTCGAGTCGAAATCATGGGTGATCGCTGAATTATAGGTCAGCGCCACACGGGCCGCGATTTCCGGCTTTTCCCAGGCGACGCCCAGCACATAGCCAAAATCCGTTTCGGTCGAGGTGTTCATCGTGTAGCCACCGTTGAACAGCGACACATTGCCCTTGGTGCGCAGCGCGCGCACGCCGCCGATCACGCTGAAGTTGTTGGGCATTTTATAGCGCAGCAGGGCGGTTATGGCGTTGGAATCAATCGACGCGTTCGACCCGGCCAGCGGGTAGGGCGCAAAGGCCGCTTGATAGTTCAGATCGGCGCCAATGGGCTGATCAAAGATCAAGGCTATGTCAAGCTGATCGCTCAGCGCCTGTTTATACCCCAATGAGATATTGCCATAACCAAGCGCCATATCACCAGAGGACACAGCCCCCCCTGCAACCGTGCCGCTGACATCAGGACTGAATGCGCTAAAGCTGAACTCTGCGTAGCGCCCCTTTTCAAAAAGGATCGCCACAGATTGCGTCGACCGTTCAATACCGCCGGCTTGTGCGGTGCCGACCCCCATGGCAAGCGCACTTGCCGTCATCAATACACGCCTCATTTGATCCTCGTCCCTGCGTATTCGTTATATCTGTCAGATGAGCCTAACATGGGTCGGGCGTATATCAATTGGATAGTCTTTATGACGTCGCGTTCTGTTGTCGCATTGCCACGCGTTTGCTGCGGTTTTCGGTGCGGATATTGATCCAATTGGCACCAAAAATGATGGCACCACCCAGTATGATCGCCGCTGAAAGCGGCTCGTCGTAAAAGGCGGCACCGACAAGCGCGATGATCGGCAGGCGCAAAAAGTCGAACGGTGCCACAACCGATGCCGGGGCCAGCCGCAGCGCCCGCGTCAGGCAAAAATGCGCGCCAAGGCCTGCGACGCCGATCACCACCAGCCACGGCAGGCTGGCCGCGGTGGGCCAGGTCATGTGGCCGTCAGCCATCGCAAGGATCAGGCCAAACACGAACTGAAACACCACCAGCCAGAACAGGATTTCGGTCATCGGGGCGGTGCGGGTCAGTTGCTTGGTGATCAACGTGGACCCCGCAAAACCGACCGCTGCCAGCAGGGCCAATGCGGTGCCAAGGCCAAACCCACCCGCCGCCCAGGGTTGCGCCACGATCAGCACACCGACAAACCCGACCAGCGCCGCGGCCAGTTTTTGCCGCGTCAAAACCTCGGCCAGCAAAAAGGGGGCGGCCAGCGCCACAAGGATCGGATACGAAAATTCAAGCGCAAACAGCTGCGCCAGCGGGATCATCGTCAATGCGGCAAACCACAGGTTCTGCCCGGCAAAGTGAAAGGCGTTGCGGATAAAATGCTGCCCCATCCGCCGCACCTTGATATCGGGGCCATAACCGGCAGGCAGGGCAACGCCAAGCACCAGCACAAGCCCCACGAGCGACCGCCATGTCATGATTTCAAACGTGTCGTGAATCGGTGAAACGGCGCGCCCGGCCACAGCCATGCTGACCAATCCGGTGATTGCGCCGCCCATCCAAAGGGCTGCCGCCAACGGGCGCGATTCCTGCGGCATGATGCCCCCCCAAAAAACCGGTGCGCCTGTCTTTGCAAGCGGCCGCGCGAAAGTCCAGTGTGATATGCGGCAGCTAGCGCAGACCCCTCCATAACGCCAACAAAACCAGGTAGGCGATAGACAGCGCCACGGCGATCACTAGCGCGGCCCAAGCGGTCAGACGCGGGGCAGGGATGGGTTTGGTGCGATGCGGTTTCATATGGGCATTAAGTAATTCTTCAGGTGAATCTTCGATTAACAAAGCCATGAAGCGGATCGAAATTCATGAAGAAATCATCGCGCATTCCGAATGGGATGGCCTTTTGGCCGGGCACAATGCGGCGCTGCAGCAGTATTGGGCTTATGGGCAGATCGCAGCAAGGCAGGGCGCCAGAGTTGAACGGGCCTCTCTTTGGCAGGGGGGCGTGCCGGTGGCTGTTGCGCAGATATTGCGCCGCCGGGGAATGGCGGTCGTGATGCGCGGGCCGGTCTGGCTGATGGCGGCCGGGCCAGAATTGCATCGGGCGGGGTTGCGTGCGTTGGCGCGGCGGCACCTGTGCCTGTTGGCAACGCCGGAAAATGCGGTTTCGGGGTGGGGTGTCGTGCCGCTGATCACGCCTCGCTATCAGGCGGTGCTTGACCTGCGCCCCGATTTGCCAACCTTGCGTGCACGATTGGCCGGCACATGGCGCAACCGCGTTTCACACGCGCAAAAGGCGGGCCTGCGGGTTATGGCATTGGACGGCCCAAAAGATTGGCGCTGGCTGATAGACGCCGAAAAGAGGCAACGTGCCCAGCGCAAATACCGTGCCTTGCCCGTGGGCTTTGTCGATGCCTGGGCAGGCGCCGAGCCGGGTGGGGTTCGGGCCCTTCAAGTCGTTCATGATGGGGCGGCGCTGGCGGGAATGGTGTTTTTGCGCCATGGTGACGGGGTAAGTTATCATCTGGGTTGGTCGGGCGTCGAAGGTCGCGCCGTGTCGGCGCATAATCTTTTGCTGTGGCACGCGATTGAACAGCTAAAGGCCGAAGGGGCGCAATGGCTGGATCTGGGGGATGTCAACCATGACCGCGCGCCGGGGCTGGCGCATTTCAAACTGGGCACCGGGGCGCAGGCAAAGCCGCTGGGGGCAACTGCCATTCTACTGCCGTCCTGAAATCTATCGGGTGCCTGCGGCAAAGCGTGGGCTGGCATTTACGGCGCAATAGAGGCACCAAGGGCGCAAATGAGGAGAAAACCATGGCATTCAAACTCCCGGCAATGGCACCTGCAGGGCTATGGCGGCGCACGCCCCCGGCAATTTTTCCGCCCATTCTGGGGTTACTGGGGTTGGCGCTGGCGTGGCGTCGAGGCGCGGGAGAATTTGGCGTGCCGCAAGGGGCGGCAGATATGCTCATGGGGGCGGTAACGCTTCTTTTTATATTTTCTACAATAACTTATGTTGCAAAGCTCATGCGTCGACCTGCCGTTGTCAACGATGATCTGAAGGTTCTGCCGGGGCGTGCGGGGTTGGCTGCCGGGGTGTTGTGCCTTTATCTTTTTGCCGGTGCGTTGACCCCTTTTTCAGCCGAACAGGCGCGCCCGGTGCTGATATTGGGGCTGGCCGTGCATCTGGTGCTGGCTCTGCTGCTTGTCCGGCTTTTCATCACCGGCCCGGCAGAACAACGCCGGGTCACGCCCGTGTGGCACCTCAGCTTTACCGGGTTCATCGTGGCGGCCATGGTGGCGCAAGGGCTAGGGTTATCGGGGCTGACATGGGGGTTGTTCTGGCTCTCGCTTCTTGTGGCTGTGCTGATCTGGGTGATCAGCGCTGATCAATTCCGTAGGCTGCGCGTGCCAGCACCGCTGCGCCCGCTGCTGGCGATTCACCTTGCACCGGCATCGCTGCTGGGGGTGGTCGCACTGGGGATGGGGATGCCGGGGCTGGCACTGGGGTTTGGCGTGCTGTCGGTGCTATTGCTGGCGGCGATGGTTTTGGGCGTGCGCTGGCTGCTGGCGGCGGGGTTTTCGCCGCTTTGGGGGGCGCTGACCTTCCCGCTAGCGGCGACCGCGAATTTCTGGGTGGCGCTTGGTGGCGCTTGGCGAATTCCCGGCGGGATCCTGCTGGTGCTGGCTACGCTGATCATCGTGCCGATCGCGGTGCAGGTGCTCAAGCTTTGGGCCAAGGGGCAGCTTGCGGTAAAAACCAACGCGGCAATCGCCTGATTTGCCGCGGGGGGGCTTGCCAATCCCGCCTTGGCGTGAAACAGGGAACCGCCAAACGAACACTGCCGCGGAGGACCCCCATGCAGATTCGAGAGGCGCTCACCTTTGATGACGTACTCCTTGTTCCGGCCGCATCTTCGGTGCTGCCATCCGAGGCCGATGTCTCCACCTTTGTGACCCGATCCATTCGGATGAACATCCCGCTGCTGAGTTCAGCGATGGACACCGTAACCGAGGCGCGGATGGCAATAGCCATGGCCCAGGCCGGGGGGATCGGCGTGATCCACCGTAACCTTGGGGTGGAGGAGCAGGCAAACGAAGTGCGCCGCGTCAAGCGGTTCGAATCGGGCGTGGTGTTCGATCCGATCACCCTGACGCCGGATCAGACGCTGGCCGACGCCAAGGCCCTGCAAGAGCGTTACAACGTCACCGGCTTTCCGGTGGTTGACGACGGCGGCCGGGTGCTGGGCATCGTCACCAACCGCGACATGCGTTTTGCCAGTGATGACCGCACGCCGGTGCGCGCGATGATGACCTCGGAAAATCTGGCGCTGCTGACTGAGCCGGTCGAACTGGAGCTGGCCAAGAACCTGATGAAGGTGCGCCGGATCGAAAAGCTGCTGGTCACCGACGGGATGGGCAAACTGACCGGGCTTCTGACCCTGAAAGACACTGAAAAAGCAGTCCTTAACCCCTTGGCATGTAAGGATGAATTGGGGCGTTTGCGGGTTGCGGCGGCTACGACGGTAGGGGACGCCGGGTTTGAACGTAGTGCTGCGCTGATTGACGCGGGTTGCGATTTGATCGTGATCGACACCGCACATGGCCATTCAGAAGGCGTTGCCCGCGCAGTAGAACGGGTCAAGGCGCTGTCAAGTTCGGTTCAGGTCATCGCCGGAAACGTGGCAACCGCCGAGGCGACGCGCGCATTGATTGATGCAGGGGCGGATGCGGTAAAGGTAGGCATCGGCCCCGGTTCGATCTGCACCACGCGGATCGTGGCGGGTGTGGGGGTGCCCCAAATGACAGCGATCATGGATGCGGTATCCGCAGCGGCCGATATTCCGGTTATCGCGGACGGCGGGATCAAGTATTCCGGCGATTTTGCCAAGGCAATCGCGGCGGGCGCGTCTTGTGCAATGGTTGGCTCTGCGATTGCCGGCACCGATGAGTCGCCCGGAGAAGTCATTTTGTATCAGGGGCGTAGCTTCAAAAGTTTCCGTGGGATGGGGTCTTTGGGGGCGATGGCGCGTGGCTCGGCCGACCGGTATTTCCAAAAAGACGCCGCGTCGGACAAACTGGTGCCCGAAGGGATAGAAGGGCAAGTTCCTTACAAGGGGTCGGCCTCGGCTGTGGTTCACCAACTGGTGGGCGGTCTACGCGCAGCGATGGGGTATACCGGCAACGCAACCATCGCCCAGATGCAAGGTGGCTGCAAATTTGTGCGTATTACCGGCGCCGGCCTGAAAGAAAGCCATGTGCATGATGTGCAGATCACGCGGGAAAGCCCAAATTACAGGGGAATATAATATTATCAGAATGTTACATGGTGATATTGATGTTTCAAGCGAAGAGGTGGCGGGGTGACCCCCGCTGCCCGCATAGCTGCGGCTTGCGAAATTCTGGATCGTGTTCTTGCGGGTGCTTCGGCCGAGGCAACGTTGACGAACTGGGCGCGCGGCAACCGGTTTGCCGGCTCGGGTGATCGTGCCGCAATCCGCGATCTGGTGTTTGACGCGCTGCGCTGTAAGCGTTCCTATGCGGTAAGCGGTGGCGGGCTTTCGGGGCGGGGCCTGATGTTGGGGCATTGTCGCGCGCAAGGGATTGATCCGTCAGAAATTTTTACATCTGATCGGTTCGCACCTATGGCGCTCACGGTTGCAGAGGCTGCTGCCTATTCGGGTGCGCCGCAACCACATGGCAATGATGCGCTGGATTGCCCTGATTGGCTGGCCCCTTTGCTGCAAGACAGTCTTGGCGCGGATTTTGCCCCGGTGATGTTGGCCGGGCGCCAGCGGGCACCGGTATTTTTACGGGTAAACCTTGCCCGTACGACGCGCCCTGCTGCAATCGCGGCACTGGCCGCCGAAGGGATCAGGGCGCAAAGCCATTCGCTTGCAAGCTCTGCTTTGGTTGTGCTTAAAAATTATAGGAAAATCCATCTCACACAAGTATATGCGGATGGCTTGGTTGAATTGCAGGACGTCGCGTCGCAAGCGATGATCGAGGGTTTGGCGCTGTCCCCCAAGGCGCGGATCCTTGACTATTGCGCGGGGGGCGGCGGCAAGGCGCTTGCTCTCGCCATGCGTGTGGATCAAGAGATCGTCGCGCATGATGCCGCACCAGAACGAATGCGCGATATTCCGGCCCGTGCGGCGCGCGCAGGGGTGCGGATCAGACGGCTTGCGCGCGACGAGATTTCGGGGCAGTTCGACCTGGTGCTGGTTGATGCGCCCTGTTCGGGGTCAGGCACCTGGCGACGTACGCCCGAGGCAAAGTGGCGTCTTACACCGGCGCGCCTTGAGGAATTGCAGAAGATTCAATGCGATATTTTGGTATCTGCCGCGCCATTGGTAAAGCCGGGCGGTGTGCTGGTCTATATGACATGCTCTTTTTTGCGCGCCGAAAATGAGGCGCAGACCGATGATTTCGCCGCGACAAACGGGTGGATCAAAACCGCCGAGAGGCGTCTGACGCCGCTGGATGGAGGCGACGGGTTTTATTGTTGCACCATGCGTAAATTTTCTGATGCCGCAGTAATCATTCAAGATTGACTCAATTAAAGGTTGTGTTTTGATGCACCTTAATCGGGTTTTAAGCATTTCACCCCGCAATGCAAGAAGTCGATTCTGGCAAAAGGGGCTTGTGTGTGACGCATCCGGTGCAACCTATTACCCGCACGGCGGCGTTTCTGGCGCCGGGGTGGGGCTATCTGTTGATTGCCGCCTTTTGCGCGCTCGCAGTCGGGATCATGATCCCCGATCAGATGCTGATGTTGGCGTTCCTTGCTATCTCGGGTACGCTGGCGGCGCTGGCGGTTATGCTTCGGCTTGCTGCCATGCAGCAAAATCGTCGACGCCGGGATCTCCAGGCACAGATTGCAGGCTTTATTGCGCATGATGCATCGCCCAGCTTTACGACGGATTGCGATGGCGGCATTGGTTTTCAAAATCGTGCCGCGGTTGAGCGTTTTGGCTCGCGCGGCGGGCAGACGTTGACCCGCGCACTGGGCGAGGTGTTTGCCCATCCAGCCTCGGTGCTGGGCCGATTGCAAAGCAAGGCCGCCGCACTCGGGGCCGCCCGCGAAGACCTTGTGACGCGGCGTGGCCATGTGCGCCTTTCGGTTCATCTTATCGGGGACGACAGCTTTTTGTGGCGGCTTGAGGACATGGCCGAACGCCTGACCGGGGGGCGTGGGGCTGAAACGATCAGTCTGCCAATGCTGACAGTCTCAAAAACCGGAACGATCCTTTTCATGAATGAGGCACTGCGGCGCTTGGTAGGCGAACGTGTCCGTACCTTGGACCGGATCTTTACGGAACTGCCTTTGCGTTCGGGGGCCGAATACGAGATATCGACGCCCAATGGCCCGCTGCGCGCCGTCGTAGCCGAATTGCACGGCGTTGGTGGACGCAGCGAGATTTACCTTTTGCCGATGGCTACGGGCCGGGCAACCGCACATGACCCAACAGCCTTTGAGGCGCTGCCGGTTGCACTGATGCGCCTGTCTGCAGAGGGACGGGTGTTGGCGGTCAACCGTGCTGCACGCGGGCTTTTGGGGCAGATCGAACCCGATGCCGCCTTTGCCGATCTATTGGAAGGCCTGGGGCGCCCGGTCAATGACTGGCTTTCTGAAGCACTCTCCGGTCGGTCGAATCACCGACCCGAAGTGCTTCGGGCAAAACACGGTGAACAAGAGGTGTTTTTGCAAGTCAAACTATCGCGTGTGGTTGAGGAAGGGTGCCCGGGGTTGGTGGCGGTTTTGTCGGATGCAACGCAGCTCAAGACGCTTGAGGCGCAGTTTGTGCAAAGCCAGAAGATGCAGGCAATTGGCCAGCTCGCAGGCGGTGTGGCCCATGATTTCAATAATCTTTTGACCGCTATTTCAGGCCATTGCGATCTTTTGATGCTGCGCCATGACAAGGCAGACCCAGATTATGCTGATTTGGATCAGATCAGTCAAAACGCTAATCGGGCAGCCAGCCTTGTAGGGCAGTTACTTGCATTTTCGCGTAAGCAAACGCTGAAGCCGCGAGTGATTGACCTGCGCGACAGCATGTCAGACTTGACCCATCTTTTGAACCGCTTGGTCGGTGAAAAGGTCCAGCTGTCGTTAAGCCATGACCCCGACCTGCAATTGATCCGGGCTGACAAGCGTCAGTTGGAACAGGTGATCATGAATCTGGTCGTCAACGCGCGTGATGCAATGCCGGGTGGTGGAAAAATCCAGATTGAAACCGAGAATTGTCGGTTGTCCGAGGAATTGAAGCGGGATCGCGCGGTTATCGCGATTGGTGACTATGTCGTCGTACGTGTGATCGATGAAGGAACTGGTATCGCACCAGACAAATTGCCCAAGATATTTGAACCTTTCTACACCACCAAGCGCACAGGAGAGGGCACGGGGCTTGGCCTTTCGACAGCTTATGGAATCGTCAAGCAAACCGGAGGATATATTTTTTGTGACTCGGTGGTGGGGTCTGGTACATGTTTCACGCTGTATTTTCCTGCACACGACCAGATTACCGAACCAGACGAGCCGGTTGTCGTTCCCGTTGATCTTGTGACCCCCCATAACAGCAGCGCAACAGTACTTTTGGTCGAGGATGAGGCCCCGGTGCGCGCCTTCGCCAGTCGTGCCCTGAAACTGAGAGGCTACACGGTATTCGAGGCTGAAAATGCAGAAGACGCGTTACACGTCTTGGAGGATATCTCGCTACATATCGACGTCTTTTTGACAGATGTGATCATGCCTGGGCTTGATGGTCCCAGCTGGGTGCGAGAGGCGCTAAAAACGCGACCCGGCACGGCGGTGGTATTTGTGTCAGGCTACGCTGAAGATGTGTTCCAGGACGGGAGGCCCCCTGTGCCAAACTCGGTCTTTCTGCCCAAACCATTTTCGCTAAGCGAACTTACGGCCACCGTCCAAAATCAGATCCGAGCCGATACCTGAACTAGCGATCTGATAATGCGATACTTTCTCAGGAACGGAAGGAAACACTAAACAGTGGGCCTGTCCAGAGATCTGCGGGTCGGGGGCATAAGGTGTAAGCGGTCTCTGGGGACCACTGGCGGCTTAGTTTGATGGCTTGATGTTCCACGGCAGCGTCCCGTCGAGACGGCTTTGAGGGGGGGGTGGCGATGGCTTTGAAGGTGGCCTTCAGGTAGGCGAAGGGCTCGATGCCGTTGATCTTTCAGGTCTCGATCAGCGAGGCAACTCGGGCCCAGGCAACGCCGCCTACGTCATGGCCGGCAAAAAGTGCATTTTTGCGATTTAGGGCTATGGGTCAGATCAGGTTTTCGACCCTGTTGGAGTCGATCTCCACGCGGGCGTCGTGCGGGAAGGTGTGCAACCCGCCCCGGTGATAGGTAACCACCCCATTGGCACCGCCTGCCTGAGCGTGGCGCGATAATCTAA
>NZ_JBLJBV010000033.1:0-4449 GCF_047638075.1 Phaeovulum sp. | reverse complement strand
TAAGCCTTGCGCTTGAGGCGCGGGCAATGGCCGATGATATCCTGATCGGTGATACGCCCAAGGCGCGCAAACGGCGGGGGCGGCTGAAGGGGGTTCAGGCGGCCGGGCGGCTTTGGAAACATGCGACCCTTGCCGATGTGATCGGCCTGATCACCCCGGAAGAGGCGGCCAGCTTTTTCACCTTTACCCTGGTGCGCAACCCCTGGGACCGGATGGTCAGCTATTATCATTGGCTGCACGGGCAGGGCTTTGACCATCCTGCGGTGCATCTGGCAAAGGCGGTTGATTTCAGCGGCTTTTTGAACGCACCGCAAACGCGGGCCACCTTCACGCAGGCGCCTTATGGCAGTTATCTGCGGCTGCCGGATGGGCGGGAACATTGCAGCGTCTATCTGCGGCTTGAGCATCTGGAAAAAGACGCCGCCGCGCTTGAGGCGCATCTGGGCTTTGCCGTCACCCCGCTGGCGGTCGCCAACCCCTCAGAACGGGCGCGCGATTGGCGCGGGTATTACAGCGATGCCGATGCCGCGCTTTTGGGCCAGATCTGCGCCGAGGATGTGGCGCGGTTCAACTATTCCTTTTAGCGGCAAAACGCCGGACGGTAGAGGGCCGCCCGGCATTTCGGATTTTCAAAAGCCCCGGTCAGGCTGCCTTGGCGCTGCCGCCAAAGCGGCCGTAGAAGGTCTGACCCTTTATGGCCATTTCACGCAGCAGTGTCGGCGTGGTAAAGCGCGCGCCATAACGCGCCGTCAGCGTATCGCAGATTTCCACCGCGCGCGATGCGCCCAGAATATCAAGCCAGCTGAACGGCCCCCCCGACCAAGGCGCAAAGCCCCAGCCCAGAATGGCGCCGACATCGCCTTCGCGGATATCTTCCAAAACGCCCTCTTCCAGCGCGCGCACGGCCTCCAGCACCTGCGCCATCAGCAGGCGGTGCTGGACCTCGGTCAGGTCGGGCTGGGTGTCGACCTCGGGGTATTTCTTGCCCACACCTTCCCAGATATCGCCACGCTTGCCGGCCTCGTAGGTGTAAAAGCCCGCGCCGGCCTTTTTACCCATCCGGCCCTGATCGGCCATCCAGAACAGCACCTCATCCACCGCGCCATCGGGGTAGGCATCGCCCATCGCCGCACGGGTGGCCTTGGCGATCTTTACCCCAAGGTCAATCGAGGTTTCATCAACCAGTTGCAGCGGCCCCAGGGGCATGCCCACCAGTTTCGCGGCGTTTTCCACCAGAACCGGGCTGACCCCTTCGGCAACCATGCGGATACCTTCGTTGATGTAGGGGATGATGCAGCGGTTGGCGTAAAAGAACCGCGCATCATTGACCACGATCGGCGTCTTGCGGATCTGGCGCGCGAAATCAAGCGCCTTGGCCACCGCCACCGGTCCGGTCTGCTTGCCCTTGATGATCTCGACCAGCAGCATCTTGTCCACCGGGCTGAAGAAGTGGATGCCGATGAACTGTTCGGGGCGCGCGCTGGCCTTGGCCAATTCCGATATAGGCAAGGTTGAGGTGTTGGTGGCAAAGATCGCGTCCGGCGGAAAGACCGCCTCGGCCCTGGCGGTGACATCGGCCTTGACGCCGACATCCTCAAACACCGCCTCAACGATCAGATCGCACCCTTTCAGCGCGCCATAATCGGTGGTGGCGGTGATCCGGGCCAGAACCTGGTCCTTCTTCTCTTCGGTCACCTTCTTGCGCGCGATCCCCTTGTCGAGGATGTCGGATGAATGGGCCTTGCCACGGTCTGCGGCGTCTTGGCTGGCGTCGATCAGTACCACCTCGATGCCGGCATTGGCCGACACATAGGCGATGCCCGCCCCCATCATCCCGGCCCCCAGGATGCCGACCTTTTTCACCGTCTGATCAGCGACCTGCGGCCGGTTCGCGCCCTTTTCCAATGCTTCCTTGTTGATGAACAGGCTACGGATCATCGCCGAGGATGAGGGGTTCATCATCACCTGGGTAAACCAACGCGCCTCAATCTTAAGCGCCTGATCAAAAGGCACCAACGCGCCTTCGTAAACCGCGCTCAGCAGGGCCTTGGCGGCAGGGTAAACGCCCATCGTCTTGCTGTGGACCATCGCGCTCGCGCCGACAAAGGTCATGAAACCCGCCGGATGATAGGGTGCCCCGCCCGGCATCTTGTAACCCCTGGCATCCCAGGGCTTGACCAGATCAGCGTCTTTTGCGGCCAGAACCCACGCCTTGGCGGCGGCAACCGGGTCGTCTACCACCTCGTCGATGATCCCGGCGGCCTTGGCGGCCTTCGGGTTGCTCAGCTTGCCTTCCAGCAGGAAAGGCGCCGCCATCATCGCGCCCATCTTGCGCGACAGCCGCGTAGTGCCGCCCGCGCCGGGAAAGATACCGACCATGATTTCGGGAAAGCCGATCTTGGCCTTGGGGTTGTCGGCCGCAAAGATCCGGTGGCACGACAGGGGTAGTTCAAGCCCGATCCCAAGGGCAGTGCCGGGCAGGGCGGCCGCAACCGGCTTGCCGCCTTTCAGGGTTTTCGGGTCCATCCCGGCGCGCTCGATCTTGCGCAGGATGCCGTGCATCATCATCACACCCTCGAACAGGCCCTTGGCGGGTTCGGCGCCCGCGTCCTCCTTCATCTTGGCGATGACGTTCAGGTCCATCCCCCCGGCAAAATCCTTCTTGCCCGAGGTGATGACGATGCCCTTGACCGCAGCATCGGCCAACGCGGTGTCGATCATGTCGTTCAGTTGGGAAAAGCCCGCGAACGACATCACATTCATCGACTTTCCGGGCACGTCCCAGGTGATCGTCGCAACGCCGTCGGCGTCAAGGTTATAGGTAAAATCGGTCATGTCACTCTCCCTCAGACGCGTTCGATGATGGTGGCCGCACCCATGCCCGAGGCGATGCACAGCGTCGCAAGGCCAATGGATTTGCCGGTGCGTTCCAACTCATCCAGCAAGGTGCCGATGATGATAGCGCCGGTGGCGCCCAACGGGTGCCCCATGGCAATGGAGCCACCGTTGACGTTCACCTTGGCGGGATCCACGTCAAACGCCTGCTGAAAACGCAGCACGACACCCGCGAAGGCCTCGTTCACCTCGAACAGGTCGATGTCGCCAAGGCTCATCCCGCTGTCGCGCAAGATCTTTTCGGTCACGGGAACCGGGCCGGTCAACATGATTGTGGGGTCAGTGCCGATCTTGGCGGTGGCGCGGATCCGGGCGCGGGGTTTAAGGCCATGCGCCTTGCCGAATTCGGCATTGCCCACCAGAACGGCGGCGGCACCATCCACAATGCCGGAAGAGTTTCCGGCGTGGTGGACGTGGTTGATATGCGAAAGGTGCGGATATTTCATCATCGCCACCTTGTCGAACCCGGGCATCACCTCGCCCATGTCCTTGAAGCTGGGTTTCAGCGCGCCCAAGGTTTCCATCGTGGTCTGCGGGCGCATGAATTCGTCATGGTCCAGAATGACCAGACCGTTCTGGTCAATTACCGGCACGATGGATTTGGCAAAGCGTTTTTCAGCCCAGGCTTGCGCCGCGCGGCGCTGGCTTTCCACCGCGAGGGCATCGACCTGTTCGCGGCTGAACCCATATTCGGTGGCGATGATATCGGCCGAAATGCCCTGCGGCACAAAGTAGGTTTTCATCGCCAGCGACGGATCAACCGCAATCGCCGCCCCGTCCGATCCCATGGCAACCCGGCCCATCATTTCAACGCCGCCCGCGATATAGGCCTGCCCGGCCCCGCCCTTGATCTGATTGGCCGCCAGATTAACCGCCTCCATGCCGCTCGCGCAGAACCGGTTGATCGCCAGCCCCGGGATGCTTTCGTCCAGATCGGACAGCAGCACCGCAGACCGTGCAAGGCAACCGCCCTGTTCGCCAACCTGCGTGGCATTGCCCCAGATCACGTCCTCAACAGCGTGGCCCGCCAACCCGTTGCGTGCCTTGACGGCGTTCAGCAACCGCGCTGAAAGCGCGACCGACGTAACCTCGTGCAAGGCGCCATCGGCACGGCCCTTGCCGCGGGGGGTGCGGGCAGCATCATAGATATAGGCTTCTGTCATTTTATCCTCCTCAGGTCCGGTCTGCGGGGCTGCCGGGCATCAGCGCATAGGGGTGTTTCCAGCCGGGCAGGGCGGCAATACGGTCCAGCCAGCGATCAATATGGGGCCAATCGGCCCGCTCAAAGCCAAAGGGCTCGGGGTAATAAAGATACCCGCAGCAGGCCAGATCGGCGATCGTCACCACGTCGCCCACGATCCAGTCACCGGCGGCCAAACGGCTATCAAGTATCTTATAGGCGGCCTTCAAGCGGCCTTGCTGAAATCTTATAACCTCTGCCGGGCGTTTTTCGGGCGACAGGAAGTTCATCAGAAACCGCGTCGATCCGATCACGGTGGACAATTTGTGATTGTCCCAAAACATCCAGCGCAAAACCTCGCGCCGCTCGGCCGC
>NZ_JBLJBV010000032.1:0-8906 GCF_047638075.1 Phaeovulum sp. | reverse complement strand
CGCAGCGAGATCATCCCGCCGCTCCCGTGGTCTATTTTTGCACCGCCGCTTACACCAGCTTTTTGAAAAAGACAATACGATCAAAAATCTGAAGCAGAATACCCGCGCCGAAATGGCCGCAATTAGGAAGCAGTTTGAGGCAGAGAAAGCGGTTCGGGACGCAGACCATACGAAACTCCTTGCGCGATTGCAGGAAGCTGAAGATAGGGAAAGCGCCGCACGTCAGGAACTGGCAACAGTCAGCGCAGGTTATCAAGGCGTGATGCTAATAGGGCAGTCGCGCGTCTATAGTTGGATCAACCTCGTCCAAATTGCCGCCGGAGCGTTGTTCATCTTTCTTGCAGCCTCCACCGCCTTCACACTTCTTGGAGTCGAGCCGCCAGCATGGGCCAACTACGGCGCTACAGTTTTGGGTCTGTATGGCATCGTCACGGCCATCCAAGCACTTCGTGGTAGGAGTTTGTGGGGATTGTCTCATCTGTCACGTTGGCTAGGTCGAGCGGCATTTCTGAAATATTGCACCCAACGAGGTGTGCCGTTTACCGTTGCGCAGGACAGACTGACAATTGATAACGGGCGCGTCTATTTAAAGAGCACAAACGTAAAAACACTTGCGGAACCTGACGATTAGAAAATGATATTCGAGGCGCTCACACACTATCTCTGCAATCCATGAGCTCAACCCGATCCAGACTTTGCGTTTGCAGCGAAAGCCAGCAATACGAATTTCTGGCGCAGCATCGAGCGATACTCGTCAATGGCGACTCTGGGCCGCTCATGCGCAAGCAGTGTCGCGTCTTGGGAGCAGGGAAAACAATCTCACTGGACGGACATCGGTCGCAGCATGTCATCGGTGTCAAGATTGAGTGCGCTGCGCCAGAGCGGGGTCTTGAACACATGGCACACTTGCTTTCCGGCGCAGTCTTCGCGGGTCTCGATCAGCAATCCCGCCCATGCGAGCGGCCGCAGCACGCAAGATGAAAATGCGGCCATCTCTCGCCACCCCGCGGTGTGCCAATCTTGTGGCTCACCGTAGAAGGCTTCGAACAAGGCAGACTCGGTCGCGCCATGATCGGCTTCTACGTTAATCACGTTCATCCAGACGTCCCATTTTCCGAAGGGGCGATCGTCGAAACGCGAATAGGAAGCGTGGTCGATCTGGAACACAAAGTATGGAATCAACTCGGCAAACAGGCGGCCAGGGGCTTGCGCCAGTTCTGTGCCACGCTTGGTCAGCCGAAACTCACCCTTGAAGTGACGTCCCAGGCGCAGGGAGATCAGAAGATAATGTAAAACCTCGAGAGGGGGAAATTCATATTCATTGATCACCTTGTTGTAGCGGAACATCTCTTCTGCGCTTTTCCCCGACCAGTCTAAATGCTCGACGGCCCAATGGACGAAGACGCGCTTGAAAGCCTTGGTCTTAGTTAGGCCAATTGATCCGTGCTGCTGAGCATATTGCAGGGTCAGGAGAGCGCCCCGAAGCAGCGGAGAATGTGCGAGGTCGGGATGGTCATCGGCGAGAGTGCGGAATTCAATCATGTCAGCATGCTGCCAGAGACCGCGCTGCAGTTCCATGATGTCCGCATGGTGCGAATTCGCCAGTTGCAGAATTTCGCGCCTGCAGCGAATGGCCGGTTCGACCGGCCGCACCACAGCATGCCGGCTTATCGCTGAAGGGCCCGGTTGGGGCCGATCCCCCCAGTCCTCAATGGAAATCGCGGCTGGGGAATAGGCGTTTGGCTTGCTCGCGGGGGTGGTGGGCGCGGGGTGGGTAGCGTGGTGGTCGGGGGGCGTCGTCGGCTTGGGGTTGGGTGATGCCAATGGCTTCCTGCATCGGATAAGCGTGTTGGTCATAAGACGGCCTCTGATTTCAATGGGCTCTCGGGCTATTCTCGTGCGCGACAAGGTCATCAATCAGGTTGATCACCGCGCGCAGGTCAAGGCGATGGGAGGAACCTTCAAGCATCTCGGCCAAAGTTGCAATCGCGTCCTCCGACAGGCCACGCACCCTGCCCTCCCGCCGCGCGAAATGCGCCAGATGTGCGCCCGAAAGCGGCGGGACATCGACGACCCGGCAGCGGCTGAGCAGCGGCGCTGGCACGCGGCGGCGATTGTTCGAGGTCAGGATCCAGCTGATCCAGCGCATGTCGAAAGTGACCCGGAAGTAGGGGCAACTCCACGCCTGCGCGCTGAGGGGTTCGAGCATCGGCAAGAGCGCATTGCTCAGCGCAAAGCTGATACCCTTGTTTGAGCGCACTTCTCCGACCTTGTCGATCTCGTCGATCACCATGATCGGGTTGCCCACACGCTCGCGTAGAAACAGCTCGACCGGACGACCGCGATGCGCACTTCCCCAACCTTTCTGGCTGCCGGCAACCGCGAAACCGGCGGGCTCGTTCGCGGCGTCGATCAGTTCCGAAGGCGTGCCGATCAATTCCGCCAGACGCCGTGCCCAGTAGCTTTTGCCGACACCCGGCGGCCCATCAAGCAGCATCGGAGGCAAGTGTAAGGCGGGCGCTCCGATGCGCACACTCTCGCGCATCGCGTGCCAAGCCAGCGTGGTCGCCTGCGCCATCCACGGCATCTCATCGTGCAGCGTCGCTGCGATTTCGTCGGCGCGATGCTCGGTCGCGAGACGGACTATCTGCACACCGTCGCTGAGGCCGCTCAGCGTCTCTCGTGCGTCCCTGTTCAGATGCGCCAGCCCCGATGCCCGCAAGCGCCGATCTGCGAGCGCTTTTGCTCTGCGACGGATCTTATCGCCATCGCGCTGACTAGGGCTGCAGGCGCGCAACTCTTCGCTCCAGCGATCCGCCTCGCGCGCGGCTTCGAGAACCGCCGGGTCAAACCCGCGCGCCTTCCAGCGCAGCTCGCGCAGGAACGCGGTGAGTTTCTGCTCGATCTTCTGCGGTGAGGTCTCGAGATCGAAGCGCAGAGCGACAATGCGGAGAGGGGCGGACATGGCAGGCTCCTTCTGGACAGGCGGCATACGCCGCCAATGCGCCCTCGGAACGGATGTTCGTGAGGCGATGAGATGAAGAACCCGGGTTTGGAGGAAGCTTAGGTCAGCTTGGGATGGGCGCGTCAACCGCTCCAACCTGTTGGAAAACCCAGTCTGAAGCGCGAAATCCGGTCATCGCCTAACATATTGAAATAAAAGAAAACCACCGAAGGCCAAACCTTCGGTGGTCACTTTATGCTTCCGATAATGGACAAAAACCTACCGGAATGGACATTTTATGCTGCGTCCTACACCCGATAAATAATATAGTCGAAATAAATCACCCGCATTTTGAGTGGCCGCAATCGGCGCAGGTCATGCAGCCTTCGATCATGCGCATTGCATAGGCGCCGCAGCTGGGGCAGGCGCGGGCGCGCGGGGGCTCGCCGACGGCCATGCGCTCGGCGTGGGGGTCGGATTTCAGGCCCATGCCTTCGCCTTCGATGAAATTGATCGAGATCAGGTGCCGCTCGATCACGCCGCCGATTGCCGCCAGAATTGACGGGATATAGCGCCCTTCCATCCAGGCGCCGCCGCGCGGGTCGAACACCGCTTTCAGCTCTTCCACAACGAAGGACACATCCCCCCCACGGCGGAACACAGCCGAAATCATCCGCGTCAGCGCCACCGTCCAGGCGAAATGCTCCATGTTCTTCGAGTTGATGAACACCTCGAACGGGCGGCGGTGGCCGGCTTGGATGATGTCGTTGACGGTAATGTAGATCGCGTGTTCAGATCCGGGCCATTTCAGCTTGTAGGTGCTGCCTTCCAGCGCGGCGGGGCGGTCCAATGGCTCGGTCAGGTAGACGACTTCGGCGCCGGTATCGGCCTCGGGCGCCTTGTCAGCGGCCTGCGATACCGACAACACCGAGCCGGTCACGTCATTGGGGCGGTAGGTTGTGCAGCCTTTGCACCCCTGATCCCAGGCCGCCATATAGACCTGCTGGAAATCATCAAAGCTGATGTCCTCGGGGCAGTTGATGGTCTTTGAGATCGAGCTGTCGATCCATTTTTGGGCCGCGGCCTGCATCCGCACATGATCAAGCGGCGCCAGCGTCTGGGCGTTGACGAAATAATCCGGCAGGGCCTTGTCTCCGAACTTTTCGCGCCACATCTGCACGGCGTAATCAACCACCTCTTCTTCGGTGCGCGAGCCATCCTTTTGCAAGACCTTGCGGGTATAGGCATAGGCAAAGACCGGCTCTATCCCCGAGCTGACATTGCCCGCATAAAGCGAAATCGTGCCGGTAGGCGCGATCGAGGTCAGCAGTGCGTTACGGATACCGTGGGTGCGGATCGCCTCGCGCACGTCCTCGTCCATCTGCATCATATTACCGCTGGCAAGGTATTTTTCAGCGTCAAACAGCGGGAAGGCACCCTTTTCGCGGGCCAGATCGACCGAGGCCAGATAGGCCGCGCGGGCAATCGCCTTCATCCAGGCTTCGGTCTGCGCCGCTGCCTCGGGGGCGCCATAGCGAAGGCCCAGCATCAAGAGCGCGTCGGCCAGACCTGTGACGCCCAGCCCGATACGGCGCTTGTTGCGCGCCTCTTCTTCCTGTTGCGGCAGCGGGAAGCGGCTTGCGTCAACCACATTGTCCATCATCCGGACCGACAGCCGCACCAGCGCCTCAAGCGCCTCGGGGTCAAGGGCGGCGCCAGCCTCGAAGGGGTGGGTGACAAGACGGGCCAGGTTGATGCTGCCCAAAAGGCAGGCGCCGTAGGGCGGCAACGGCTGTTCGCCGCAGGGGTTGGTCGCGGCGATCTGTTCGATATAGGAGAGGTTGTTGGCGGCATTGATCCGGTCGATGAAAATCACCCCCGGTTCCGCAAAATCATAGGTTGCCCGCATGATCCGGTTCCACAGATCGCGGGCGTTCAGCGTCTGAAAAACCTTACCGCCGAAAGTCAGATCCCAGGGGCCATCGGCCTTGACCGCCTCCATGAAGGGATCGGTTATCAGCACCGACAGGTTGAACATCCGCAGGCGGGCGGCGTCTTGCTTGGCGGTGATGAACGCCTCGATGTCGGGGTGATCGCAGCGCATCGTGGCCATCATCGCGCCCCGGCGCGACCCTGCCGACATAATCGTGCGGCACATCGCGTCCCACACATCCATAAAGCTGAGCGGCCCCGACGCATCTGCGGCAACGCCCTTCACCTCGGCCCCGCGCGGGCGGATGGTGGAAAAGTCATAGCCGATACCGCCACCCTGCTGCATGGTCAGCGCGGCTTCCTTCAGCATGTCAAAAATGCCCCCCATGCTATCGGGGATGGTGCCCATGACAAAGCAGTTAAAGAGCGTGACCGACCGGCCGGTGCCCGCCCCGGCCGTGATCCGCCCGGCAGGCAGGTATTTGAAATCTTCAAGCGCCGAATAGAATCGCCCCTCCCACAGGGTCGGATCGGCCTCCACCTCAGCCAGGGATCGCGCGATGCGCCGCCAGCTGTCTTCGACCGTCTGGTCGATCGGCGTGCCATCAGCCTCTTTGAAACGGTATTTCATATCCCAGATCTGTTCGGCAATCGGGGCGGAAAATCTGGTCATCTGGCGGTCCTTTAAGGCTGGCGTGGCAGGTGGAAAGAGGAAAAAGATACGCCCCCGCAAACTTGCGGTCAACGGATTGCACCCCTGTGCCCACGCATTATATAGCAGTGTCTGGGGGTGCCCTATGGCCGATGTTGTTCACTTGATCAAGCTATGTGTTGGTGCCGAGCGGGTCGAAGACCTGATTGAATGGCAAGACCAGCGTTTTGGCGGCGGCATCGCCGAACACGTCACCCGCATGTGGCCCAAACGCGAAGCTGACATTCTGGCCGGTGGTTCGCTTTACTGGGTGTTCAAGGGCATTACGCTGGCACGCCAACGCATCGTGGCGCTGGAGGAACGCATCGGCAGTGACGGTATCCGCCGCTGCGCCCTGCGCCTTGACCCTGAGGTGATCCGCACCGAGGCGATGCCGAGGCGCCCGTTTCAGGGCTGGCGTTACCTTGCCGCCGCGGATGCCCCACGCGACCTGCCCAAAGGCCGCGACACCGAAGAGGTGCTGCCGCGCGATCTGATGTCGGCCCTGTCGGAAATTGGCCTGCGCTAACCTGATGGCCTGTCAAAGCGCGGGGGCGGCAAGCCCCAGCGTGGCGCAAAAACGGGTCAGATCAGCCTTGGCGCCATTCGTCCAATCGGCGTCGCGGGCGGCAAACAGCGTAGCCTGGCTTTGATGCACAAGGGCGTCTGCCAGAATTTTCAGGTGATTGGCCCGCAGCGTTTCCCCAGATGAGGTAATATCGGCAATCGCCTCGGCGGTCAGGTTTTTCACGGTGCCTTCGGTAGCGCCTTGGCTATCGACAAGCTGATAATCGGCCACGCCCTGCGCTTGCAGGAATTCGCGCACAAGGCGGTGGTATTTCGTGGCGATCCGCAGACGGTGACCGTGGTTATGGCGAAAGGCGCTGGCGGCTGCGTCCAGATCCTCCAGCGTATCAACATCAGCCCAGGCGGTGGGCACAGCGATAATCAGATCCGCATGACCAAAACCCAAAGGCGCAAGTTCGGCCACCTGACACGACCAGTCCGCCAGCTTGTCGCGCACAAGGTCGGACCCGGTGACCCCCAGATGAATGCGCCCTGCCGAAAGCTCGCGCGGGATTTCACCGGCCGACAGGAGCACAAGTTCAACCCCGTCGGCACCATCCACCGCCCCGGCATATTCGCGTTCAGACCCGGTGCGGCGCAGACGCACACCGCGCGCGGCAAACCAGTCAAAGGTCTGCTCCATCAAGCGGCCCTTCGAGGGAACCCCGAGCTTCAACATCAGACAAGCCCCCCCAAATCGGCCACCAGCCCCGGCCGGATCACCCCGCCTACAGCCGGGATTGAGCGCCCCTGCCCCAACACCGCCGTCAGCGCGTCATAGCGCCCGCCCGATGCCACGGGCGGCAAGGCAGGATCAGCGGCGGTAAAGGAAAAAACAAAACCGTCATAGTATTCCAATGTCGTGCGGCCATGGCTTGCATCAAAAATCACCGCCGCCAGATCAACACCGCGGGCGGTAAGCGCCGCTAGACGGCGGCCAAGGCGGGCAACAGCGGGCGCAATGCTGGGCATGGTCGCGGCCAGATCCTGCAACCGCGTCAGCGCCTGCGGTGCCGGCGCCTTGATGGCAAAAAGCTGATCCAATAGCGCAACATCCCGGGCGGCAATCGGTTCGGCTTCGGCATCGGCCTTCAGCGCGGCAATACGGGCCTGCATTTCGTCCTTGCTGCGCAGCCCGACCCAAGGGGCCTTGGCGACCGGATCGCCCCGCAGCAGCGCAGCCCGTGTGGGCGGCACTGGGGTCACGCCTGCGTAGCGGTTCAGCAACGCCTGAAAGCGCATCGGCCGCCAGATATGACGCAGCAGCGCCGCCTTGCGCGCCGAAAGCGTGTCAAGGCCGCGCACCGCATCCATCAGTAGGCCAATATCACCAATCGCGGCGCTCAGACGCAACGGGGCCAGAAGCTGCGAAAACCGGGCAAAGACCTCGGCATCGGCGGCCTCGGGGTCGGTGCGGTCAAAGACCTCGAACCCGGCCTGAAAATACTCGGCAACGCGGGCGCTGCCGCGGTGGTCCTGCTTTCGAAACACCTCGCCCAGATAGCAATAGCGCGCCGGCTCCGCGCCCTCGGCCATATGCGCCTGCACCACCGGCACGGTAAAATCAGGGCGCAGCATCATTTCGCCGCGCAGCGGGTCCGCAGTAACATAGGCGCGGCCCCGGATATCTTCGCCGTAAAGGTCAAGCAGCACATCGGCGGGCTGCAAGATGTCGGCCTCAACCTCGATTGCGCCAAAGTCACGGAACGCGGCAAGGATGACGCCTCCGGTGGCGCGGGCGGCGGCCTTGGTGGCCATTACTGCGCCCCCAGCAGACGCTTGACCTCGGCCACCAGATCGGCGCGGTTGACCTCAAATTGCGCGGGCTGGGCTTTCCATTCCTCAAGGCTGGCTTCGGCAGCGATGCGCGCCCCAAGGATCAGGTCTTTCAGTTGCACCACGCCGCGCGTAGCCTCATCCCCGCCCTGGATCACGGCAATCGGTGCGCCGCGTTTGTCGGCGTATTTCAACTGGTTGCCAAATTGTTTGGGGTTACCCAGATAGACCTCGGCCCGGATCCCGGCGGCGCGCAGCTCATTCGCCATCGCCATGTAATCGGCCATCCGGTCACGGTCCATCACCGTCACCACAACCGGGCCCGCGACCTCGCCCGAGGTGCGGCCCTTGGCGCGCAAAGCGGCCAGCAAACGGTCCACCCCGATCGAGACGCCAGTGGCAGGCACGGCCTGCCCGGTAAAACGCTTGACCAGATCGTCATAGCGCCCGCCCCCGGCGACCGACCCGAATGAACGTTTGCGGCCCTTTTCGTCCAAGATTTCAAAGGTCAGCTCCGCCTCGAACACGGGGCCCGTATAATAGCCAAGGCCGCGCACCACGGAAGGGTCAATGATGATGCGGTCCGGGCCGTAGCCTTGGGCCGCAAGAAGCGAGGCAATGGTTTCCAGCTCGGCCACGCCTTCAAGCCCAAGTGACGAGTCACCGGCAAGTTCGCGCAGCCGGGCACAGGTTTCGCCCCCGTTCGCACGCCTGGCATCCATAAAACCCATCACCGTATCGGCCTGTGCGTCCGTAAGCCCGGCACCTTTGGTAAAGTCGCCTGACTCGTCCTTGCGGCCCGCACCAAGCAAGGCCCGCACGCCCTCGTCGCCCAGCCGGTCGAATTTGTCGATCGCCCGCAGCACGATGCCGCGTTCATCCTCAAACCGCGACGGATCGGACGGATCGAACACGCCGACCACTTCCATCACGCCATTCAACACCTTGCGGTTATTGACCCGCACCACATAGTCGCCGCGCGGGATGCCCACAGCC
>NZ_JBLJBV010000031.1:0-31238 GCF_047638075.1 Phaeovulum sp. | reverse complement strand
TAGCCTCTCAATCAGCGTCATTCCGAAGGTGTTACGGCATCGAACTGACCAGTAACGCGATCTTAACCTTTGCCACAGAACGCAAGATCGAATGGCATTACATTGCGCCGGACAAGCCCATACAAAACGGAGTCGTCGAGAGTTTTAATGGGCGCCTGCATGATGAATTGCTCACCGAGACCATCTTCCGGAACATGGCCCATGCCCATGCCCATGCTGTAATTCGGGCATGGGCTGCTGACTTTAACGAACATGCCCGCATTCGGCACTTGGCTACCAGACGCCCAAGGTATTCGCCCAACGCCTGATCACCGTAACCGACACCCACGCAGCGCCGTCTGATAGCTCCGCGCAGGTGTCGGTTGCTCTGACTGCGCCACATGGCGTATCAACTCAAAGGGCTTGGTCCCGATTGGATGACAATTTGGCTGCAGGCCACCACGAAAGCATCGGCACCCTAACGCCAGCTGATGTCTACTTCGGTCGTGGTGAAACCATCCTGGCCGAAAGGAGACGCATCAAACAAAAGACCATGCGAAACCGTCGCTTGAACCATCAGCGTCAAGCGGCATAGCCTGAACCCGATGAGCCAAAGCCCTCCGCTTCAAAGTCAGGGCGGCTGTTCCAAACCATTCGACGACGGACAACTGTTTCTACCGTGCACAGGTTGGCTAAGGCCCGGGACGTTTTTTAGTACTTCCCTCCAGTCGCGCGGCAGGCGGACTTCTTTCCGAAGGCGTTTGCTCTCTGTCTCAACATCTTCGTGCGGATCCGACATCAGGTCATCATGCACCCTCTTGGGACATTGCCGGGCCATGACCTGTGCCGGGCGGTGGACACTTTTGCACCCACTCGTTTAGAGTCGATAAACCCACCCCCAAATTGGATGAAACTTGCGGTCGCGTTAAGCCGCTCGCAATCGCAATACGCACCGCATCCTGCCGGAAATCGTCTGTATATCTCATTCCTATACTCTGGCTCCCTCATAGCAAACATTGCTCGAAAGAGACCCGAACCAGACCGTGACAAGACAATATGCAGGTGTTAAAGCAAGCTGGCTTGGCGGTGGACAGGCGGGATGCGCAATAGGTGCGCTATCGCATCAGGCCCGATCTGCCGCCGCGCCTGCGGACGCTGTTGGCGGCGGCACTGGTCAAAGAGGTGACGGCATGAATATCTTCGGCTGGCTGAACGATCAGCTGCTTAGGATGCAATGGCTGTCCGATCTGGTGACGGCAGGCGTGCAGGCTGTGGGGCTGGATCCTGCCTCGCGCATAGGCGGATCGGTGCAGTTCTTCGTCTATGACGTGATCAAGATCTTCATCCTGCTGTCCGTACTGATCTTTGCCATTTCCTATGTCCAAAGCTATTTTCCGCCCGAGCGCACGCGGCGGATACTAGGTGGCAGGTCTGGCATCAGTGCCAACATCCTTGGGGCATTGTTGGGGACGATCACGCCGTTCTGCTCGTGTTCGTCGATCCCATTGTTCATCGGCTTTACCGCAGCAGGGCTGCCATTGGGGGTAACGTTCTCGTTCTTGATCTCATCGCCATTGGTGGACATGGCCTCGATAATTCTGCTCGCGTCCATCTTCAGTTGGCCGATTGCACTGGCCTATGTGAGCGTCGGTCTGGTGGTCGCTGTCATCGGTGGCACGATCATTGGCAGGCTTGGGATGGAAAATCAAATTGCTGATTTCGTGCGCAATGTCCCGGTGACGGACGCCGACGAAGCGCTGACACGGGCCGAACGCCTGGCGTTTGCCCGCGATCAGGTCCTGGATATTGTAAACAAGGTCTGGCTTTATGTGATGATCGGCGTCGGCATAGGGGCGGCCATTCACAATTGGGTGCCGCAAGACACGATCACCGCGTTGCTTGGCCAGGATAAATGGTGGGCCGTTCCGGTTGCCGTGGTGGTTGGTATCCCGATGTATGCCGATATCTTCGGGACCCTGCCGATTGCCGAGGCATTGGCCGGAAAAGGGGTCGGGTTGGGCACTGTGCTCGCCTTTATGATGGCGGTAACGGCGCTCTCTCTGCCCTCACTCATCATGCTTAAGCGCGTGGTCAAAATGCCGCTGCTGGTCACGTTTACCGGTCTTGTGACGGTTGGTATTCTGACCATCGGCTTTACATTCAACGCCATCACACATTGGTTCATTTGAAAGGACGCATGATGATCATCAAGATCCTTGGTTCGGGCTGCAAGAAATGCGTAGCCTTGGGAGAAAACGCCAAAGCGGCGGCAGAGGCGGCTGGTAAACAGGTTGAAATCGTCAAGGTCACTGATTTTGCCGATATCGCCGCCTACGGGGTGATGTCGACGCCCGCGCTGGTGGTGGACGAAAAGCTTCTTTCGGCGGGAAAGGTTCTTAGTGCAGACGAGATCGGACATCTGCTGTGACTGAGTATCGCGTTTGCGCCCGTCGCGTGGACAGCCATGGCAGCCTTGCTGTGGCGAAGGAGGCTGAGGTGGTGCTGGACACCGATCTTGGAGGTCGCCGCGATGCGATGAACCCGGTGGAACTGCTGCTGTCTGCCTTGGCGGCCTGCATGTTGAAAGGGATCGCGCGGGTCACGCCGATGCTGCAGTTTCAGATCGACGGGGCCGAGGTGCAGCTGGAAGCCATCCGTCAGGATGCGCCGCCCAAGCTGACCCTGATCCGGTATAAGATCATCGTGGACAGCGCCGAGCTGGATGCGCGGCTGGACTTGCTCCACCGCAACGTTCTGAAATACGGCACCATTTCCAATACGCTTTCAGGTGCGGTACCGCTGGAGGGAACGCTGATCCGCAAGGCGTGATCCACGACTACACCGCCCCCGCCGATTTGGCCCACCTTTCGTTGGGCGGTGACGCAGCGCCTGTCTGGCCCTGTCGTCGTGACATTTGAGATCGGGCGCAACGCCGTTGCCGATTGGTCCTGCACTCAGGACGGGGTGCAGCGCCTGCATGATCTGCACATCTGGCTTTTTTGACCCCGACCACGGCATTGGCCGTGCATCTGGTGGGGGGCGGGAACGACCCCCACGCCTTCATTGGCCGGGTAGCCGGTGCAACTGTGGACATCATGTCGGGAAATGGCCCCTCAGCCTCTGGCAACGGTCATTTCTTTTCCTCCGTAGTCGGTGGGCGAATGGTTCCAAGGGTCATCGCACTATCTGGAAAAAACCACGGCAAGATCCGGATGGCTGTTGATGGTGCAGAGCCTTTCACCATCTATCCGGATTGGATTGATAGCGTAATTGGTAATCCGGTTTTCCTGGCGTTGGTTCATCCCTTCGAATGAACAATTTCGCAAGGTGCGGTGATTCTGACCAAAGGGATTGGCGTGTGATTTTTTCAAGATTGCCGCGCAAAAAGGGATCAGCGTCATGCGAGGCCCTTCAGATCCAGAGGGGGGGGGTGCGTTTAGGCCGTGGCGATCAATGAAAATCCCGACTTGGAAACAGCTTCTTGGCCTGTTCGCGCGGATGGCGGGCAGAGGGTCTGATGCTGCCGCCGGATGCTCGTTTTGTCTCATCCGCGCGGCCGTCGTTTGCGTCGATCATTACCGGGCGGCCGAGGGTGGCCAGCAGGTGCGACACATCCTCTACCCTTTGTGCAATAAGATGCGTGGTGGGCCCGTCATGTTGAATGCGGCCGATCACGCGAACCAGGCGCCCGGCGATCACGGCCTTGCGGAACGCTTCATAGACCTGTTTCCAGACGATCACGTTGGCGGTGCCGGTTTCATCTTCCAGCGTCAGAAAGATCACGCCCGCCGCCGTGCCGGGGCGCTGGCGGGTGATGACAAGACCGGTGGTGGTGACGCGGCCCCTGGCTTGGTTCAGCCGATCATGCGGCAGGGATTCTGGCAGGTGGGGGCGTAGCAGCTCCATCGGATGGGCGCGCAAGGAAAGGCGCAGCGACAGATAATCCTCGATCACCTCTTGGCCCAGCGTCATTTGCGGCAGGCTGACGGCAGGTTCCATCCCGCCCTCGCCGTCGGGGCCAAACAGCGGTAAAGGGGCAGGGGCTTTTAGCGCCGATGCAGCCCAGAGCGCATCGCGGCGCGTCAGGTTGAGCACGGCAAAGGCATCCGCTTCGGCCAGGCGTTCCAGCGTGTCAGGCCTTACGCCCGCGCGCCGCCACAGGCTTTCGACATCGGGATAACCATTGCCGCGCGCGGCGACGATCCAGTCTGCATCCTCTGCCCGCAGCCCCTTGATCTGACGAAAGCCGAGGCGCAGGGCCAAACGGCCATCAGGGCGCGGTTCCAGGGTGCAATCCCAAAGCGAATGGTTGATCGAAATGGGCCGCACCTCGACACCGTGTTCGCGCGCATCGCGGACCAGTTGCGCAGGGGCATAAAACCCCATCGGTTGGCTGTTCATAAGCGCACAGGTGAACACTGCCTGATGGTGGCATTTCAGCCAGGCGGAAATATAGACCAGCCGCGCGAAACTGGCGGCGTGGCTTTCGGGAAAGCCGTAGGAACCAAATCCTTCGATCTGGGCGAAACAGCGCACCGCGAAGTCGGCATCATAGCCGCGCGACAGCATGCCGGAAACGAAACGATCCCGAAAACTGCCAATGGTGCCCATGCGTTTGAAGGTGGCCAAAGACCGGCGCAGACGGTCAGCCTCGGCCGCTGTAAACCCCGCAGCCACCACGGCGATCTGCATGGCCTGTTCCTGAAACAAGGGCACGCCATAGGTGCGGCCCAGCACTTCCATCATTGCGGGGCCAAGGTCTTCGACGGGTTCACGCCCCATGCGGCGGTTGATGAAGGGATGCACCATGCCGCCCTGAATGGGGCCGGGGCGGACGATGGCGACCTCGCAGACCAGATCGTAGAATTTGCGCGGCCGCATGCGGGGCAGAAAATTCAACTGCGCGCGGCTTTCCACCTGAAACACGCCGATAGCATCAGCGCGGCAGAGCATATTGTAAACCGGCACATCCTCGGGCGGTACATTGGCCAGCGTCAGGTTCTGGCCGTGATGATCGGCCAGCAGCGCAAAGGCTTTGCGGATGCAGGTCAGCATGCCCAAGGCGAGGATGTCGACCTTCAACAAACCCAATGCGTTGATATCATCCTTGTCCCATTCAATGATGGTGCGATCTTCCATTGCGGCGTTTTCTATCGGGCAAAGTTCGTCCAGTCGGCCATGGGTGATGACGAACCCGCCGACATGCTGGCTAAGATGGCGGGGAAAGCCGATGATCTCGCCAATCAGTTTGGCGGCAAGCGTCACGCGGCCCTCAGCGGGATCAAGGCCAGCATCGCGCATCCGGTCCTCATTGGGGGTGGCGGAGGACCAGCCCCAGATCTGGCCGGAAAGGCGTGCGACCACGTCTTGGGACAGGCCCATGACCTTGCCGACCTCACGGATGGCGGCACGGCTACGAAAATGAATCACGGCTGCGGTCAGGCCCGCACGTTCGCGGCCATAGCGCGCGTAAATCCACTGAATCACCTCTTCGCGGCGTTCATGTTCGAAATCCACGTCGATATCGGGTGGCTCGCCACGTTCTTTACTGATGAAGCGTTCAAAGATCAGGGTGATGGATTCGGGCGGCACCTCGGTGATGCCCAGCAGATAGCAAACCACCGAATTGGCCGCCGAGCCGCGACCCTGGCACAAAATACCGCGGCTGCGGGCGAATTGCACAATGTCATGCACGGTCAGGAAATAGGGGGCGTATTCGACCTCGCGGATCAAGGTAAGCTCTTTCTCAACCCGGTGGGTAATTTTGGGCGGCGGGCCGTTTGGATAGCGCCAGTTCAGGCCGGTGCGGGTCAAACGTTCCAGCCGTGTCTGGGCCGGCTCACCGTCTATCGCCTCATCGGGGTAGTGATAGCGCAACTCGTTCAGGCGAAAGGCACAGCGGTCTGCAATCTCCACGGTGCGGCGGATCGCGGCGGGGTGGCGATGGAACAGCCGGGCCATCTCGGCGCCTGATTTCAGGCGGCGTTCGCCATTGGCTAGCCGCCGCTCACCGATAGTGTCGATAGTGCAGCCAAGGCGCAGGCAGGTCAGCACATCGGCCAATGGACGGCGGGCAGATCGGTGCATCAGCACATCGCCCACCGCCACCATCGGCAGGTTCACGCGCTGCGCCATCAGCGCCAGATGATCAAGGCGGATCTGGTCGCGGCCATCATAGTGGGGCGCCGCCCCCAAAAAGCACTGGCCGGGAAAGGCGCGCGCTACGGCCAACAGATCGGTGCGGGTGGGTTTGGGGTCGGGATCCTCCAGCGGGTCCGGCGGCAGGGCGATCAGGATCAGGCCGCCCCCCCAATCAGCAAGATCAGCGCGGGTCAGGTGACATTCGCCTTTTGGTGCGCGCCGTTTGCCCAAGCTGAGAAGCCGCGTGAGGTTTGACCATGCCGCG
Organism: Phaeovulum sp.; assembly: GCF_047638075.1. NCBI lineage: Bacteria > Pseudomonadati > Pseudomonadota > Alphaproteobacteria > Rhodobacterales > Paracoccaceae > Phaeovulum > Phaeovulum sp. The sequence continues at coordinate 24,853 of NZ_JBLJBV010000031.1, read as the reverse complement.
ATATCGGTTGGAAGGGCCAGCCATTCGACAGTGCTATCCGTCAAGACCAGCCGTGATCCCGCGATCAGTTGCGGCAGTGGCCCATCGGGCAGGGCTGGGGCCTGCCTGTCACCTTCAAGGTGCGGCACAGTCTGGCGGCTGGAGTGATCGGTAACGCGTTGCGAGCGGATCGTTGGTGTGCCCGGATGCGCGTGGGCCTCTTGCTGCAGGCGTGCCAATTCCTTCAGCGCCGAGAATGCGCGCACCACGCCCGCCACAGAATTGCGGTCTGTGATGGCGATGGCGGCCAGACCCAGTTCAGCCGCGCGTGTGACCAGTTCTTCGGGGTGTGAGGCCCCGGTCAGGAAGGTGAAGTTTGAGGTGACGCACAATTCCGCATAGGGCTGGTCGGTATGGCTCATGCAAACTCTCCGTGAACATACCAGTTTGGGGCTGCCGGGGCGGACCAAGCCTGCGCCTGCGGGGTCACGAACAGCCATAGGCGCGGGCCTTCGTGGGTCTCGATCCGCCAATAATCGCGCAAGCCCGACCGCCATGCCAGATCGTCAAACCACCATTCCGGTGTGATCCGTTCTGGCCCCAAAGCCCGCAGAGTGGTGAACCGCATCCGCCGCCAGCGAAAACCAGCCGGTGGATGCCCCGAGACGGCCATCAGGGGTTCAGGCGCAAACAGGGTGATCGGTCGTGGTGGCCGGTTGCTGCGCCGGGGGGGCTGGGGGGCCGTATAGGCGGCCGGGGCAAGAAGAAAGCTGCGTTCGGGGATCAGGCTATCTGCGGGAAGCAGGCGCAGCACACGGTCAAAACCGATACGGTTTCCGACCGAGGACAAAAGGTCCGCCAGTGCGTCATCCTGCCGGGGAACCGGGCTGCCACCGATCTGTTCCGGCGCAAGCGGCTCTGCCACAGGCACGCTTAGCCGCATGGATTCTATCCCAAAGCCAGAGTCGATTTCATCCACGCCTTTTGCGAAAAGTGCCGCGATCCGGGCCGGGTCACGCATCGGGCGGGCAAGGCCGATTTCAACCTGCGCCGCGCCGTGGTCAACCCGGCCAAGCTCTAACCGCACCCGCCGCGCACCCATCCGGTGCTGTGCCAGCTTGGCGCAAAGCCGGTCCAAAAGCCGCGCCAGCCCCGCCATCACATCCGCTTGCAGCCCGATCGGTTCGGGCAGGGTCATCCGCACCCCGAAATGTGGCGCGTCAGGCGTTGCCGCGACCGGCTCTGCCTGTGCGCCCAGTGCCTGATCAAGCCGCAGCACAAGGCCGGGGCCAAAGCGGCGTGTCAGCGGGGCCCGCGGCAGATGGATCAGATCGGCAATCCGCGATAGCCCGACGCGCGCCAACGCCTCGGCGGTGGCATGGTCAACGCGCAGAGCAGTGACCGGTAAATGCCCGATACCCTCGGCCAGCCGCCCATCAGGGATGATACCACCGCCATGACGGGCCAGCGCATGGGCGGCCCCGCGTGTGCCTGCAATGGCGCTGACCATCGCCAGACCCGCCCGTTCAAGCCGCGCCTGCAAATCCATCCGCAGGTCCACCTCGCCACCAAACAGATGCGGCACACCTGAGATATCTGCCATCAACCCGTCAACGCCATCGCTTGCCACCATCGGCGCATAGCGGCTGGCCCAGCGGCGCAGACTGGCCAGTGCCGCCGCCTCATGCGCAAGATCTGCCGGCCGTGTCGCAAGATCGGGACAAATGGCGCGCGCATCGGCCAGCGCCATGCCGCGCGATAGGCCGTGACTCGTGGCTTTTGGGTTGAGGCAATGCAGATGATCGGCATTGCCTGACCGATGGGTCAGGGCAAAGGGCCCTTCAACGGGCCTCCACCGCAGGCTGGTGTCGCTTGCCAGCCTCGGAAACCATATGGAAAGCAGACGACGTGCCATTCCAGTTCAAACCCCAGCAATCTAGCGTTCTCTTTTTGTTCTTATTAAGGCGCCACCGATGCAGAGTCGAGTCTGCAGCCGTTGACGGTATCGGTTCGCAGTTCCATCGGGTCTCGGTTGCATTGCTGCCCGCATCCTGATGGATCAGCATCAGGCCCGTGGTGCGCCCTGCCTCGGCTGCCAGTTGAAACCGCCGCCCTGCGGTTAGCGACAAGGGGTGTGACGGTTCGGCAATGACCAGACCGACCGGGGCTGCGCGCAAAGCCTCTTCAACGCACCAAAGCAGGTCCACCTCACCCACAGGGCGGAACACATGCAGCCGTTCGCCCACGCCCTGCGGCAGTCCGCGCAGCATCGGCGTCTCGGGGGCATGTGAGGGCAGGATCCAGACCAGCGGGCCGGGATGGCGCACCGCCTGAAACAGGGCAAACGCGCGGCGCCCTCGTCCCTCGGCCTCATGCACCCGCCATCTTAGCAGCGAGAAAGCATCCCCTAAGGCAGGCTCAACCCGCATCTGTCCGCCCCCCTTCTGCCACGATCCGCAACATCCCATCCGGTAAGGGGCGCTGAAGCTGAAGCGCCGCCGCGGTGGGCGCGGTAAGCCAGTGCCGCCAGTCTTTCGGCCGGGTCAGAATGACCGGCATCGCCTTTGGATGCACGGGGGCCACTTCTGCATTGGGGTCACAAGTCAGAAAGCCGAAAAGATCTGCCGTGACCTCACCTTCCTTGAGTTTGCGCACCGAAGTCCATTTGGTGTGGATACCTGCAAAAAACGCCAGGGGGCGATCCGCCCCAAGGGCGAACCATACCGGATGATTGCGCGGGCTATCTGTGCGCTGATCAATCTCGGAAAAGCTGGTGAAGGGGACAAGGCAGCGATGCTCAACCCCCAGCCAACGCCGCCAATGCGCAGAGGCAGTATTGCGGATATTGGTGACGCCGGGGTCGGTGCGCTTGCCTTTGAGAAAGGTCGCTGGCGTTGGCATGCCCCACCGCGCCTTGGCCAACTGCCAGCCACCCGCCGCCCCGTGCCGGATTATTGGCGCTGCGTAATCTGGATAGATGCCTGTTTGTGTTTGCAAATTTCCTGTCAAATCCTCAAATCCCTCATCCTCTTCAACCATGCCCTCAAAGACATGACGCATCGCATCCTGGCTTTTGGTCTGGGAATAGAGGTTGCACATAACATGATCCAGGGAATCGATATGGGAAGGTTATCTGGAACATTGCCAGAACGCAGAGGCTGAGAAAAGGCTGCTTGCAGCTTTTCAACAGCGTCGGGCTGGCTTGCAATGATAACTGGATCGCCATTCGATATGCGGCACCGAAAACAGGGCTTGGCACATGCTTTGGGCCGGCACCCGCCGACCGCACGGTCATAGCCAAGGCTGCGATTGTTCGAAAAAATGTTTGGGGACTTTTCAACACGATAGCGCGGGCGCTTTCGTTTTGTCATCTGCTGATCCTCTTTTCATTGAGGATCAGCAGATGACAGATCGCAGCTTACGTCAGCGTCCGATTTTCGGGGGTCGCCTGGTTTGCCATTTTGGTGTTGGCCATCATCCTTACTTTAACTGAGGGTTTTCGGTAAAGATGGGCGCTGCAAATTGGCACGGCGACTGCGCCTGCCTTGCCCCGCAGGGGGGCTTGGGATGCTCGCTTTAGCGTTATGCCTTGGCCAGATAATCGTGCATCACCTCACCCAGACCCAGCGTCAGGTCCGTCAGAAGATGTACGGCCGACAGCACCTCGCGTACGGGCAATTCGGCAACGGGCGCCAGCGCGTGAGAGTGCAGTTCCAGCGCGGCAGGCCCTTCCCAGGCGCCCTTTACCGTGACGTCGGTCGTGTAATAGCGGACCAGCTCGCAAATGCGCGGGGTGCAATCAACATGCGGGATGATCTTGAGCAGGTAACTGGGCGCCGCGAGCGATTTCAGCACCTTGTCTGTCTCCAGCGTGCGGTGCTTGTAACCCATCGTTCCCGTGGCTACCCGAACCGATCCGATATTGAGCGTGCCGATCAACGTATCCTTTTCGACCCGTAGCGCCGGCTCGGCCAGTTTTTTCGGAAAGCCCCAGATTTCACGCCCCCCCGCGATGGGCGCCTCGTCATTAAGATACATCGAGTGGACATAGCCGCCCGCAACACCATTCAGCGTGACCGGGATTACTTGCCCGCTTTCGGTGTAATCGCCAAACCCGGTCGAGTCCGGCATCCGGATGAATTCGTATTTCACGATCGGCTCTGGTATTTCCAGCGGCTCGGGCACGACGCGGCGCAGGGCCTCCATATCGGTGCGATAGGTGATGGTCAGAAATTCGCGGTCGATAAAGCGGTAGGGACCACGCGGATAAGAGGGGTTCGTCAGTGGCATCGCGAAGGCGGTATTGCGGATATCTTTCATTTTCTTCTCACTCTCCAACTATTCATGTGATTGGCCCAGGTCGAAAACCTGCAAACCATCCTTGCCAATTTGGCGGGATTTCCATTTCGTATGCGTCAGCGTCTTTTTCACATCCGCCTTTCCGGCCGCCCAATGTTCGTTCATCGACAGCCGCGAAAACTCGTAATCCTTCGAGTCGCTTTCAAACCCTTCCTTGCGATGGATGAGGTGGACCAATGTGACGGGGCATTGGGGGCCGGCGGCGCGCAGAACTGCCAGATCCGGGTCCGATTGCAGGTCTTTCGGCAGTTTGGCGGCCAGCCTGTCAGCGGCGGTGCGAATGTCATGCAGATGACGAAAACGATCCGTCGTCAGGCGGGTGCGGCTGGAATACTGGATGTCTTTCTGACGCTGCTGCACATCGACGATGTTTTCGGGAATATCCCCCCGTGCGCTGAACAGGTCGATCTGAAAGATGCATAACGGGTCGGTGCCGGCATGTTCCATCACATATTGCAGCGGCGTATTGGACACCAAGCCACCGTCCCAATAGAACCGCCCGTCAATCCCGACCGGCGCAAAGCCGGGGGGCAGGGCGCCGCTGGCCATGATGTGGCGGGCGTCAATACGCATTTTGGCGCTGTCGAAATAGGCAAAGTTGCCGGTCTCGATATCGGTCGCACCGACGCTTATGCGCGGCCCGCAATCATTGAGGTAGTCAAAATCCACCAACTCGTTCAACGTCTTTTCCAAAGGAGAGGTGTCATAAAAGCTAAGCGCCTGTGACCTACCGAATGGCCAGAACGCCAGCGCAGGCCGAGGCGTGAAAAACCCCGGCACGCCCACGGTCATGACCTCTGCGGCCGCAAACTCCGTATACGCCTCGCGCGCCATGGGTCCGATTATCCACGGGGTAATCGCAAGCGACGAAGTCACGCCCTCCCAGAAGGCGGTCAGGCGTTCGATGCGCCGCTCGGGCGGGTTTCCGCAGATGAGTGCCGCATTGATCGAACCGATGGAAATGCCCGCGACCCAGTCAACATCAAGCTTGCCTTCGGTAAGCCTTTGAAACGCGCCGGCCTGATACGCGCCAAGCGCCCCGCCCCCTTGCAGCACCAATACGTTCTGTTCCGTCTTTGGCATCGCCCATCTCCACTAGTCGTTGCTTGGCTAAGGGATAGTCGGCTGACGATACCTGCCGTTTGCCTGAACCTTACATGTGTGACAGGTTTTCAGACGTCAGGGCGTGTTTTCCTGCCGCTTGGTGCTGGCGCGGATCCGTGGCTTGCCGGGACACGCATTTTTCGCGGCGGTCAAGCTGCCAAAAGCCGCGCCCTTGATCTGTTGGCAACTCAAAAATGCCGGGCCCCTTTCGAGACCCGGCGACGCGTGATGAAAAAACCCCGCCAAGGCCCGCCGGCCATCGACCGATGGTGCGATATTGGGGGTGTGCGTAAGGCCAGGCCCCGCGCACCATGCAACATTAGAAGGGATCTTTGTCATCTTTGTGCCGATCTGTGGCCCATAAAGTGGTGATCGTTGGATCCGGGTGCCGCGAAGTCAGGTGCAAAGCCCCGCCCCGCATGGGGGCAAGAATAAGAAATTATCCTTGTTGAATGGGGATTTGCCGCTTAGGCTTTGGGGCCGTGGGCCTGTGTTGGGGCTAACAAGGAGGTTGGCTCTATAATCCAGAGGCATGTCAAGATGCTCAGATAAACACCGCAGGGCACAAAATTCATCTGCCATTGCCAGCCCATCACGGCCAGGCATCATGTTTGTGGTTGAATTGTCGTGCAAGCCCGTTCTGAACCCTGGGAGGAGAAAAGACGATGAAGACCCGTTTTCTGATATCCGCCGCGATATTGGCCGCGACGCACGCCGCCACCCCGGCGGCTGCCCAATCCGAAATCAGCTGGTGGCACGCGATGACCGGTGCCAACAGTGAGGTCGTCGAAAAGATCGCCGCAGATTTCAACGCCAGCCAATCCGATTACACGCTTATGCCGGTGTTCAAGGGCACCTACCCCGAAACGCTGAACGCCGGGATTGCGGCGTTTCGCGCGGGCCAGTCGCCCGATATCTTGCAGGTGTTTGACGTGGGCACCGGCGTGATGATGAGCGCTGAAGGCGCCGTAAAACCGGTGGCCGATGTGCTGACCGACGCGGGCATGGCCTTCGATAAATCGCAATACCTGCCGGGCATCGTGGCCTATTATTCAAAACCCGATGGCACGATGCTGTCGTTTCCCTATAACTCGTCCTCACCGATCCTTTATTACAACAAGGATATCTTTGAGAAGGCTGGGCTGGATGTAAACGCCCCGCCGAAAACCTGGAATGAGGTTTGGGACGCAGCCAGGAAAATCAAGGAAACGGGTGCGGCACCTTGCGGCTATACCTCAACCTGGCTGACGTGGATCCATCTTGAAAACTTTGCCGCCTGGAATGACGTGCCCTATGCGACCAACGAAAATGGTCTGGCCGATGGCAACGCGGAACTTGAAATCAACGCCCCGATATATGTGAACCACTTTCAGGCGATTGCAGATCTGGCCAAGGATGGCACCTTCAAATACGGCGGCCGCACATCCGAGGCCAAGCAGATCTTCTTGTCAGGCGACTGCGGTATCATGACCGAGTCGTCAGGTGGCCTGGGCGATATCGTAAAATCGGGGATGAATTATGGCATCGGCCAGTTGCCTTATGACAGCGATGGCAACGGCCCGCAAAACACCATTCCGGGCGGCGCGAGCCTTTGGGTGATGGGCGGCAAATCGGACGAGACCTACAAAGGGGTCGCCGCGTTCTTCAGCTATCTATCGCGGACCGATGTGCAGGAATACCTGCATCAGACCTCGGGCTATCTGCCGGTGACGCTGGCCGCTTATGAGGCAACAAAGGCCTCGGGCTTTTACGATGATAACCCGGGCCGTGAAACCCCGATCAATCAGATGATGGGCAAGGAGCCGACCGCCAATTCCAAGGGCGTGCGGCTGATCAACCTGCCGCAGATCCGCGACATCGAGAACGAAGAGTTCGAAAAGATGCTGGCGGGTGAGCAGACCGCCCAGCAGGCGCTAGACAAAGCGGTAGAGCGCGGTAACGCGGCGATCAAACAGGCGATGGGCAACTGACGCCAGACGCCCCGATGGCTGCCCGCGCGTGTTTGCGGGCGGCCAACAAGGAAATCAGATGAACCGCGCCACATTCCCCCACAGGTTCTTGCCCTGGCTGCTGATCGCGCCGCAACTGGCAATCTCGCTGGTGTTTTTCTATTGGCCCGCATTTCAGGCGCTGCGCCAATCTTTGCTGCGTGAAGACGCGTTCGGGCTTAAGACCCAGTTTGTTGGTCTGGCCAATTTCGTTCATGTCCTGACCGATCCGGCCTATCTGAACTCGATCAAGGTGACGGTGATATTTTCGGCATTGACGGCAAGCCTGTCGATGGCGATTGCGCTGTTGTTGGCTGTGCAGGCTGAAAAGATCGTGCGTGGCAAAGGTATTTACCGGGTGTTGATGATTTGGCCCTATGCAGTGGCCCCGGCCATTGCGGGGATGCTGTGGCTGTTCATGTTCAACCCGTCGTTTGGAACGCTCGCCTTGCCACTGCGGTGGATGGGTGTGCAGTGGGATCCGCTTTTGAAGGGCGATCAGGCCATGGCGCTGGTGGTCGCGGCGGCCAGTTGGAAACAGATCAGCTATAACTTCTTGTTCTTCGTCGCCGGGCTGCAGGCAATTCCGCGGTCCTTGATCGAGGCGGCGGCGATTGACGGGGCAGGGGCCGCGCGCCGCTTTTGGACCATTGTTTTCCCACTTTTGGCGCCAACGACGTTTTTTCTGCTGGTCATCAACACGGTTTACGCGCTGTTTGACACGTTCGGCATCATCCACGCCGTCACCGGTGGCGGCCCCGGAAAATCAACGGAAACCCTGGTTTACAAGGTCTATAACGACGGTTTCGTGAACCTGATCCTGGGTGACAGCGCCGCGCAATCGGTGATTTTGATGGTGATCGTGATTTCGCTGACGGCGGTGCAGTTCCGCTATGTGGAAAGGCGGGTGCATTATGGCTGACGGCGCGATGATTGGCACCAAAACGCGCTCAAAGCTGATGGCGCATTTCCTGCTGGTGCTGGGGGTGATCGTGGTGGTCTTTCCGATCTACTACGTTTTTGTCGCCTCGACCCATACGGTGCAAACCATCCTGCGCCCGCCCCTGCCGCTGCTACCGGGGGCAGAGGGGCCAAAGAACTACGCCGAGGCGATCCTTGGCGGTGTCGGGCGAATTGGCGGTGTGGGCGTGGGTCAGGTTCTGTGGAACACCACGATCGTCGCCTTGGGCATCGCTGTGGGCAAGATCATCATTTCGATGACCTCTGCCTATGCGATTGTTTTCTTTCGATTCCCGCTGCGGATGGCCTGTTTCTGGCTGATCTTCATTACGCTGATGCTGCCGGTCGAGGTGCGGATTTTGCCAACCTACAAGGTGATGGTCGATCTGCACCTGATCGACACCTATGCCGGGCTGATCCTGCCGCTGATCGCCTCGGCCACGGCAACGCTGTTGTTCAGGCAGTTTTTCATGACCATCCCGAATGAGTTGCTGGAGGCGGCGCGCGTCGATGGGGCGGGGCCGTGGCGGTTTTTCCGCGATATCCTGTTGCCGCTGTCGCTGACCAATATCGCGGCGCTGTTTGTGATCTTGTTCATCTATGGCTGGACGCAGTATTTGTGGCCGCTGCTGATCACCAATTCCAATTCGATGAACACCATCGTCATCGCACTGCGCAAGATGATTTCTTTCGCTGATGCCGATACGCCCTGGGATCTGGTCATGGTGACCGCAATTCTGGCGATCCTGCCGCCCATTCTGGTGGTGGTTCTGATGCAGCGGTGGTTTGTCAAAGGCCTTGTAGAGACGGAGAAATAAATGGCGCAGATTTCGCTAAAGGATGTGCGCAAAAGCTATGGCGCAACCGAGGTGATCCACGGGGTCAGCATCGACATTGACGATGGCGAATTTGTGGTGATCGTTGGCCCCTCGGGCTGCGGCAAGTCGACCTTGCTGCGGATGGTCGCGGGGCTTGAAGTGATCACCAAGGGCACGATCTCTATCAACGGGCGGGTGGTCAATGATATTGAGCCGCGCGCCCGTGACATCGCGATGGTGTTTCAAAACTACGCGCTTTACCCGCATATGAGCGTGCGGGAAAACATGGCCTATGGGCTGAAAATCTCGGGCATGGCCAAAAGCGAAATAGCCGCCCGCGTGGCCCGCGCGGCCGAAATGCTGGAACTGGCCCCCTACCTTGACCGCAAGCCACGGGCGTTGTCGGGGGGGCAACGGCAAAGGGTGGCGATGGGCCGGGCGCTGGTGCGCGATCCGGCCGCGTTTTTGCTGGATGAGCCGCTGTCAAACCTCGATGCCAAGCTGCGGGTGCAGATGCGGCTTCAGATCAAGCAGTTGCAACGCTCGGTCGGGACCACCTCGCTTTATGTCACCCATGATCAGGTCGAGGCGATGACCCTGGCCGACCGGCTGATCGTGATGCACGCAGGCCGCGCCGAACAGATTGACACGCCGATGGCCATTTACGAGCGCCCCGCCAGCGCCTTTGTGGCGGGGTTCATCGGGTCTCCGGCGATGAACCTTGTGCCGGTGACGGTGGGCGAGGGCGGCGTGGTTCTGCCCGGCGGCACGGTTTTGCCGCTGCCGGGGCTGGTGCTGCCGGCAAGCGGCAGCACCCTGCTTTTCGGGGTGCGCCCCGAACATCTGGAACCGCACCCCGCCGGGGCCGATACCGATGCGCCGGTGCTGACGCTTGAGGTTTTCGCCGTTGAGACATTGGGCGCCGATGCCTACGCACACTGCCTCTTTCCGGGCGGATCAAGCCATCCCGACGAAGGCTTCGTGGTGCGTCTGCCGGGCAATACCGAAGCGCGGCAGGGCGATCAGATCCACGTGGCGGTTGATATGGCAACGGTGCATCTGTTTGATGCGCAATCCGGCCGCCGTATCGACGACTAATTCTAATTCGTCGCCCGGATCAGATCAGCCGCCGGTATGGCTCATGTGGCGCGACATCTGCCCGGCCACCCGCTGGCGCGAATAGTCAAAGTCATGGCCCTTGGGTTTGCGGGCGATCGCCGCGCGAATGGCGGTGATCAAACCATCATCCTCTGTGCTGGCACGCAGTGGCGCGCGCAGGTCGGCCTTGTCTTCCTGGCCCAGACACATGAACAACTCGCCCGTGCAAGTCACCCGGACCCGGTTGCAGCTTTCACAGAAATTATGGGTCAGTGGCGTGATGAAACCGATCCGCTGGCCGGTTTCATTCAGCCGGATATAGCGCGCTGGGCCGCCGGTGCTGTCTGGTAGATCGGTCAGCGCATAGCTTTCGCCCAGCCGGGCGCGTACATCGGACAAAGGCCAGTATTGATCCAGTCGGTTTTCTTCGCCCATCTCGCCCATCGGCATCACTTCGATGAAGGTCAGGTCATGGCCCTGATCGGCGCACCAGCGGGTAAGCGGGATCAGTTCATCCTCGTTGAAACCCTTCAGCGCAACGGTGTTGATCTTGACCTTGAGACCAGCGGCGGTCGCGGCGTCTATGCCCTCCAGCACCTGGGCAAGCCGCCCCCAACGCGTGATCTCGGCAAACTTTTCGGGCACCAGCGTATCAAGCGACACATTCACCCGCTTCACTCCGCAAGCCGCCAGCTCCGACGCAAACCGTGCAAGCTGAGAGCCGTTGGTCGTCAGTGTCAGTTCCGTCAATGCGCCGCTGTCCAGATGCCGCGACATCGCGCGAAAAAACGACAGAATGTTCTTGCGAACCAGAGGCTCCCCCCCGGTAATCCGCAATTTTTTCACCCCAAGCCCAATGAAGCCGCTACAAAGCCGGTCCAGCTCTTCCAACGTCAGCAGATCTCTTTTCGGCAGAAACTGCATGTGCTCGGCCATGCAATAGGTGCAGCGAAAATCACAACGGTCAGTCACCGAGACTCGCAGGTAGGTGATCGGCCGGGCAAAGGGGTCAATAAGGGGCGCGGTTTCCATACCCCCTAAGTAGGCCCGTTACCGCCATAGGGCAAGCGCGGTCTTGTCGCATAGCACTGCAAGCGATACGCTTTGCCTCCAAGGTTCGAGGAGTTGCACCATGGCCCTTACCGTAAAATCAGTCATGCCAGTGATTTGTGGATTGCTGCTGGCAGGATGCACCGACGAAGGGCCATTTGCACCACGCCCCTCTAAACCGGGTGCCCCAACATCTGCGGCGACAGCGCCCATGATCGCCCCCTCACCAAAGCCCTCTGCCCGCACGGTAGAAGAATTTGACACCACCAGCCCCGAACAGCGCGCCGCTGCCCGCGCCAAACCGTCAGCGCAAGGCGGGCGCGAATTGGGGCGCAGCATCGCGTCGCTTGGTGATCCCACCGAACCGGGGTTTTGGGTCCGCTCGCCACTCGTCAAGGTAGCGGGCAAAGGCCGGATCGTAGATGCCGCAACCGGAACTTCGGTGCAAGTCGATCTGATACCCTTGCCAGGTGACGCAGGCGCGGGCAGCCAGGTTTCACTACCCGCACTGCGATTGCTTGGGGTGCCGCTGACAGCGTTACCCGAAGTGATTGTCTATGCGCTTTAGCTTTTGTTTGGCTTAAATACTCCCGCCGGAGGCGTCAACCTTGGCCGGGGACGCTCCGCGGGGAGTATTTAAGCCAAACAAAAGCCTACAGGTATTTGGCAGCTTCTTTGCGTGCAAAGCTTTTGAGGCTTTCGCCATGCGCGTCAAGCCAGGTATGGGTGCGCGGCGCATCGTGTTTGGAAAGGTCGCGCAGCCACCGGGCGATGGTCTTTTGGATGAACCAGTCACGATCAGGCGCGAGCATGACCATCCAGCCAAGAACACGATCACGCGTGGCCTCGTCGGCGGGTTTGGGGTGGTTTTGCTTGGTCCAGGGCAGTGTCATCACCAACGCCGCGCGGCGGGTCCACATATTGTCGCTGGTAAGCCACTCTTCCACCTGATCGAGGCGTGACGGGTCGGCGGTCAGGCGCTTTTCCCCGGCTTTGCAGGCATGATCGGCCAATGCCCATGTATCGAAATCGGGTACCCAGGAAGCGATCAGCGCCCAGACGGCAGCATCGTCCTTGATCCGGGCCTGGGTCAGAAGTTTAGCAGCGGCGATGCGCGCCTCGTGGATGTCAGATTGCCAAAGCGTGTCGGCCAGTGCGACGCGTTCGGGCACATCAAGGGTGGCGCGCCACTCGGAAACCAGCGCCTCTATCTGGGGCAATGACAGGCCCAGGTAGGGGCGTTCCGCCTTGTGGTAGGCGGCCATTTCGGTGGCATTCAGCGAGTTCGCAAGGGCGCGAAGCTGGTTGAGGTGCGGGCTCATTCTACTGTCACCGATTTGGCCAGATTTCGGGGCTGATCGACATCGGTTCCTTTGGCGATCGCGGTGAAATAGGCTAGAAGTTGGGCCGGGATGGCGTAGAGAATGGGCGCGAATGGCTCGGCCACCTCGGGCATCCTGAGGCTGGCCCAGGTGCCCTCGCTGGCCGCGCGCAGGCCTTCCGCGTCCGAGATCAGCAAGACCTGACCGTGACGGGCCATGACCTCTTGCATGTTGGAGACTGTCTTGTCGAACAGCCGATCGTGCGGTGCCATGACGACCACCGGCACGTTACGGTCGATCAGCGCGATCGGGCCGTGTTTCAGTTCGCCTGATGCATAGCCTTCGGCGTGTATATAGCTGATTTCCTTTAACTTCAGGGCGCCCTCAAGGGCCAGCGGATACATCGGGCCGCGACCCAGGAACAGCACATCTTGCGCCTCGGCTATGCTGCTGGCGAGGGTCTCCAATTGGGGGGCGGTTCCCAGCGCCAGGTTCATCAGCCCCGGCAGCCCGCGCAAGGTGGCGATATGGGTGGCCAGATCGTCGGCGCTCAAATGGCCGCGGTCAACCCCGGCTTTCAGTGCCAGCACCGCCAGCACCAGCAACTGGCAGGTAAACGCCTTGGTCGAGGCAACGCCGACCTCGACCCCGGCCATGATGGGCAGTGCCACATCACAGTCGCGCGCGATGGAAGAGGTGGGCACATTGACCACGGCCAGCGTCCTTTCAACCTTTCCGGTGCAGTAACGCAGCGCTGCCAACGTGTCGGCGGTTTCCCCCGACTGACTGACGAAAAGCGCCCAGGAGCGCGCGGGAAGCGGGGGCTCACGGTAGCGAAATTCCGAGGCCACGTCGATTTCGACCGGCAGTCCGGCGATTTGCTCGAACCAGTATTTCGCGACCGAACAGGCATAGAATGCGGTGCCGCAGGCGACCAGCGTCAGCCGGTCAAGCGCGCTGAAATCAAGCCCCTCGGGCAAGTTCAGCGTGCCGTCTTTCAGATAGTGCGCCAGCGCATCGGCCAACACCGCAGGTTGTTCGGCAATCTCCTTTGCCATGAAATGTTTGTAGCCTGCCTTTTCCACACGGGTCTGACCCAGGTCGATGCGCGCCATGTCGCGGTTGGCGCGGTGGCCGTGGTGATCATAGATTTCGGCACTGGCACGGGTGACGAAGGCATAATCGCCTTCTTCCAGATAGGTGATCCGGTCTGTCATCGGGGCCAGTGCAATCGCGTCAGAACCCACGAACATTTCGCCCGTCCCGTGGCCAATCGCCAGTGGGCTGCCCTTGCGGGCGGCGATCATCAGATCATCTTCGCCGTCAAACAGGAACAGTAGCGCAAATGCCCCCTGCAGCCGTTTCAGCGTTGCGGCCGCAGCTTCACGAGGGGCCATGCCCCGGTCCATATAAAGCCGCGTCAGCAGGGCGACGGTTTCGGTGTCGGTCTCGGATTCCGGGGTCAGGCCCGCCCCGGCCAGTTCGGCGCGCAGGTCACGGAAATTCTCGATGATGCCGTTGTGGACAACCGCGACCGGGCCAGAGCGGTGCGGATGCGCGTTTTCGGTGGTGGCCGCCCCGTGCGTCGCCCAGCGGGTGTGGCCGATCCCGGCCTTGCCGGCCAGAGGGTCGTGCACCAATAGGTCCGACAGGTTGACCAGCTTGCCGACCGCGCGGCGGCGGTCCAGTTTGCCGGCGTTTATCGTGGCAATACCGGCGCTGTCATAGCCGCGATATTCCAGCCGCTTCAGCGCCTCCACCAGCAGGGGCGCTGCCTCATGATTTCCTAAAACACCAACAATTCCACACATTTATGCGCCTTCCTTCATGCGACGGGCCTTTTGGGCGCGCAGCATCTCAAACAGTTTGGGGGCAAGCCCCGGTTTCACCACCTGCCTGGCCCGCCCCAGCGCCAGCGCGCTATCGGGCACATTCTGGGTGATGACCGATCCTGACCCTGTCAGCGCGCCTGCGCCCACCGTCACGGGTGCCACCAGCATGGTGTCTGACCCGATAAAGACATTGGCGCCGATGGTTGTGCGGTGCTTCATCACGCCGTCATAATTGCAGGTTATGGTGCCCGCCCCGATATTGGTGAACTCACCCACATCGGCATCGCCCAGATAGGTCAGATGGCCAACCTTGACGCCCTCATCCAGAATCGAGTTCTTGATTTCGACGAAGTTGCCGACGTGCACATCTTCGGCCAACTCGGCACCGGGGCGCAGCCGGGCAAAGGGGCCAACCGTGGCGCCGCGTGAAATATGGCAGCCTTCCAGATGGCAAAAGGCCATGACCTCGGCCCCCGACTCGATGGTGACGCCGGGGCCGAACACCACATTCGGGCCGATCACCGCATCCCGCCCGATATGGGTGCCTAGCGCGAAAAACACGGTATCGGGCGCGGTCAACGTAACGCCATTGTCCAACGCCTCGGCGCGCATGCGCGCCTGAAACAGGCTTTCGGCGGTGGCCAGTTCGGCGCGGGTGTTGATGCCCAGCGTCTCGGCCTCGGGGCAGGTGACGACCGCGGCGGTCAGACCTTCGGCACGGGCAAGGGCAATCGTATCGGTCAGGTAGTATTCGCCGGCGGCATTATCGTTCGAAAGGGCGGCGACAAGCCGTGAAAGCAGGGCTGCGTCAGCGCATATAACGCCAGAGTTACAAAGTGTTATGGCGCGCTCTTCGTCCGACGCATCCTTGAATTCCACAATCCGTTCCAGCGCCGCACCTTTGGAGACAAGCCGCCCGTAACGGCCCGGGTCTGCGGCCTCAAAACCCAAAACGGTGATGTCGGCGGTGCTTTCCAGCATCGCTTCCAGCGTCTCGGAACGGATGAAGGGCGTATCACCGTAAAGCACCAGAACCCGGCCTTCAAACCCGGCCAGCGCGGGCATCGCCTGGGCCACCGCATGGCCCGTGCCCAGTTGTTCGGTCTGAATCACCACTTCGGCGGCGGGATCGGCCTTGGTCACGGCCTTGCTGACCTGATCGGCGCCATGGCCGGCCACGACGACCACCCGCGCCGGGTCAAGCGCGATTCCGGCGGCCAACGCATGCGCCAAAAGGGGGGCCGCCCCCAACCGGTGCAGCACCTTCGGCAGATCCGAATTCATCCTTGTGCCTTGCCCTGCGGCAAGGACGATCAGCGCAACAGCCATGATGATGCCTTTTCTTCTGCTCTGGCCCGTTTTACCCATGCAGGCGCAGGCCGCAAGCGAAAGCCGATCACGCTACCTTGCGGCGCGTTACAAAAGGGGGCGTCATGCGAACGGTGATTTTCGATCTTGATGGAACTTTGGCGGATACGTCGGCTGATCTGATCGGCGCGGCCAATGCCTGTTTTCGGGCGCGCGGGTTGGGGGATCTTCTGGATCCGGTGGCGGATGCGCTGATCGCCTTTCACGGTGGGCGGGCGATGCTGAGGGCGGGCTATGCCCGTGCAGGCCATGGCGCCGAAGAGGTCGAGGCGGACTTCCCCCGCCTTCTGGCCCATTACGCCGATAATATCGACACCCATACGACGCTATACCCCGGTGCGCGCCGCGCGCTTGCGACGCTGGCCGAGGCGGGCTTTGCCTTGGGGATCTGCACCAACAAACCCGAAGGCCTCGCGCGGGAACTGATCTTCCGGCTTGGCCTTGCGGATCATTTTGCCGCGCTGATCGGTGCCGATACGCTACCCGTGCGCAAGCCGGACCCCGCGCCTTATCTGGCGGCCGTGACCGCAGCGGGGGGCGTGCTGGCCCGCTCGATGCTGGTGGGCGATACGCAGACAGACCGCGATACCGCCCGTGCGGCCGGGGTACCGGTGGCACTGGTCACCTTCGGCCCGGAAGGCCGCGGCATCGCTCGCCTTTCCCCCGAGGCGCTGTTGGATCACTATGACGCCCTGCCCGGGCTGGTTCACGGGCTGCTGCCATGACCAATCCCGCGCCAGAGGTTTTTACCGGCAGTTTCACCCAGCAGGAACCGCTACCGCAAGCCGCCCTGGACGCAGCCCTTGCGGTGCTGGGCCATGGCCGGTTGCACCGCTACAACCTTGCCCCCGATGAGGCAGGTGAAGCGGCCCTGTTGGAAGAGGATTTCGCCACCTTCACCGGTGCGCGCTATTGCCTTGCGGTTGCCTCAGGCGGCTATGCGCTGGCCTGCGCGCTGCGGGCGGTGGGGGTGAGGCATGGTGACAATGTGCTGACCAATGGTTTTACGCTGGCCCCGGTGCCGGGTGCCATCGCCTCGCTCGGGGCCACGCCGGTCTTTGTCGAGGTGACCGATGATCTGGTGATCGACCTTGACGATCTGGCCGCCAAAGCCCCCCAGGCGCGCGTCCTGCTGCTTAGCCACATGCGCGGCCATATCTGCGACATGGACCGGCTGATGCAGCTTTGTCGGCACAAGGGCCTGACCGTGATCGAGGATTGCGCCCATACGATGGGGGCCAGATGGGCAGGGGTGCCCTCGGGTCGGCATGGGCTGATCGGCTGCTATTCGACCCAGAGCTATAAACACATGAACTCGGGCGAAGGCGGGCTTCTGGTCTCGGACAACGCCGAGGTGATGGCCCGTGCGGTTCTGCTGTCGGGGTCGTACATGCTTTACCCGCGCCACCGCGCCGCCCCCCCGCCCGAAGCGTTCGAGACCCTGAAATGGACCACGCCCAATATCTCGGGCCGGATGGACAATCTGCGCGCCGCGATCCTGCGCCCGCAACTGGCCGATCTGCCCGTGCAAATAGCCCGCTGGAATGCGCTCTACCGCACGACAGAAGATGGGTTGGCCGGCACCCCCGGCCTTGCGCTGATCATCCGCCCAGCGTCCGAGACCTTCGTCGGCTCATCAATACAGTTTCGCCTGCCGGACTGGACCGGTGAGCGTATCACAGCGCTTCTCGGGCGTACCGCCGCCCGTGGGGTTGACCTCAAATGGTTCGGCGCAGCCGACCCGGTGGCTTTCACCTCACGCCACGACAGTTGGCGCTACGCCCCGGCACAACGCCTGCCCAACACCGACCGTATCCTTTCGGGACTGCTGGACATGCGCCTGCCCCTGACCTTCAGCACCGCAGATTGTGCCCAGATCGCCCGGATCATTCGCGCCGAAGTAGCAGCCTGAAACAGCCCTCTCCCGGCAGCTTTTTTTTGGCATAAATACTCATCTTCCAACGCGCAGCCCAATGCGCACGCTTGACGCGACTCACTTCCTCGGCCCATAAAATGAACGACCGTTCAGTAATTGGAGGCGCCATCATGTTCACAGCCACCTTGAATTTCGATCTGGGCGAAGACGTGAACACGCTGCGCGATATGGTACACGCCTGGGCGCAAGAACGGGTAAAGCCGATCGCCGCCGAAATTGACCGCACCAATATCTTCCCGCCGCACCTTTGGCGCGAAATGGGCGATCTGGGTTTGTTGGGCATCACCGTGCCCGAAGAATACGGCGGCGCGGGGTTGGGTTATCTGGCGCATGTCATCGCCACCGAAGAAATCGCCCGCGCCAGTGCTTCGGTCAGCCTGTCCTACGGCGCCCATTCCAACCTTTGCGTCAACCAATTGAAGATTAACGGCACGCATGAACAGAAACTGAAATACCTGCCTGGGCTGATCTCGGGTGAGGCGGTCGGTGCGCTGGCGATGTCGGAAACGGGCAGCGGATCAGACGCGGTGGGCATGCAGTTAGGGGCGCAAATGCGCAACGGTTCCTACGTTCTGAACGGCCATAAATACTGGATCACCAATGGGCCCGACGCCGACACCCTCGTCGTCTACGCCAAGACCGACCCCAAGGCCGGATCAAAGGGCATCACCGCCTTCATCATTGAGCGCGGCTTCAAGGGCTTCTCGACTGGCCCGCATTTCGACAAGCTGGGAATGCGCGGCTCGAACACCGGGCAGTTGTTCTTTGATGACTGCGAAGTGCCGTTCGAAAACGTCCTTGGCGCCGAGGGCAAAGGCGTGCGGGTGCTGATGTCGGGGCTGGATTATGAACGCGTGGTGCTGTCGGGTATCGGCACCGGTATCATGGCCGCCTGTCTGGATGAGGTCGTGCCCTACGCAAAAGAGCGTCGCCAGTTTGGCCAGCCGATCGGGAATTTCCAACTGATGCAGGCCAAGATCGCGGATATGTATGTGGCCCTGAACACCGCCCGCGCCTACCTCTACGAGGTGGCAAAAGCCTGTGATACGGGCCGCGTCACCCGCACCGATGCCGCAGCGGCCGTGCTCTATGCCTCGGAACAGGCGATGGTGCAGGCGCATCAGGCGGTTCAGGCGTTGGGCGGGGCCGGTTTCTTGAACGATAGCGTGGTCAGCCGCCTCTTTCGCGACGCAAAGCTGATGGAAATTGGTGCCGGAACCTCGGAAATCCGCCGTATGCTGATCGGGCGCGAAATCATGGGGGCGTGATGAAGCTCACCACCTCGGCACTTCCGTCGTCCGAAACCTTCCGCGCCAACCGCGCCGCGCATCTGGCAATGCTGGAAACCGTCGCCAAGGCGGCCGCAACTGCCGCAGCAGGCGGCGGCCCCGAGGCGCAGGCCCGTCACGCTGCCCGCGGCAAGATGACGCCCCGCGAACGGGTGGCCGGTTTGCTGGACCCCGGCAGCCCGTTTCTTGAGATTGGCGCCACGGCGGCACACGGGCTTTACGACGGTGCCGCCCCTTGCGCAGGCATCATCGCGGGGATCGGCCGGGTGATGGGGCAAGAGGTCATGGTGGTCGCCAATGACGCCACCGTGAAGGGCGGCACCTACTACCCGATTTCAGTGAAAAAACATCTGCGCGCACAGGAAATAGCCGAGGAATGCGCGCTGCCCTGCATCTATCTGGTCGACAGCGGCGGCGCGAACCTGCCCAATCAGGATGAAGTCTTTCCCGACCGCGATCATTTCGGCCGGATCTTCTACAATCAGGCACGGATGTCGGCCAAGGGCATCGCGCAGATTGCCGTGGTGATGGGGTCGTGTACGGCTGGCGGCGCCTATGTTCCGGCAATGTCGGATGTGACCATCATCGTCAAGGATCAGGGAACAATCTTTCTGGCCGGTCCGCCCCTGGTCAAGGCCGCAACGGGTGAGGTTGTCAGCGCCGAGGATCTGGGCGGTGGCGATGTTCACACCCGGCTTTCCGGCGTCGCTGATTACCTGGCCGAGGATGACGCCCATGCGCTGGCGCTTGCCCGCCGCGCGGTCTGCCATCTGAACCGGCGCAAACCCGAAACCGTGGTCTGGCAATCGCCCGAAGACCCCGCCTACGACCCCGAGGAAATCCTTGGTGTGGTGCCCGGCGATCTGCGCACCCCCTACGACATCCGCGAAGTGATCGCGCGTCTGGTGGATGGATCGCGTTTTGACGAATTCAAGCCGCGCTTCGGTGAAACGCTGGTCACGGGATTTGCCCATGTGAAGGGCTGCCCGGTCGGGATCATCGCCAGCAACGGCGTGCTGTTTTCAGACGCTGCCGTCAAGGGCGCGCATTTTGTCGAGCTGTGCAGCCAGCGCAATATCCCCTTGGTATTCTTGCAAAACATCACCGGCTTCATGGTCGGGCGAAAATATGAAAACGAGGGTATCGCGCGCCATGGCGCCAAAATGGTGACCGCCGTGGCCACCACCAACGTGCCAAAGATCACTCTGCTGGTCGGCGGCTCGTTCGGGGCGGGCAACTACGGGATGGCGGGTCGCGCCTATTCGCCGCGTTTTTTGTGGAGTTGGCCCAACAGCCGCATTTCCGTAATGGGCGGCGAACAGGCCGCCGGCGTGCTGGCAACCGTCCGTCGCGACGGGATCGAGCGCAGGGGCGGCACATGGTCGCCCGAGGATGAGGCCGAATTCAAACGCCCCACGATTGAGATGTTCGAGCGCCAAAGCCACCCGCTCTATGCCTCGGCTCGGCTGTGGGATGATGGGATCATCGATCCGCGCAGGACCCGCGAGGTGCTGGCACTCTCCCTCTCGGCGGCACTTTGCGCACCGATAGAGGCCACACGCTTTGGCCTGTTTCGAATGTAATGAGTATTTTTCCAAAGAAAAGCCGGCTTTTTTTTGGCGCAAGTACTCCGGGGGCACGGGGGCAGCGCCCCCGCCGCATCCAGGGGAGACCGAGATGTTCCGAAAGATCCTGATTGCCAATCGCGGTGAAATCGCCTGCCGGGTGATCGACACCGCCCGCAAGATGGGCGTGGCGACGGTGGCAGTCTATTCTGATGCGGACCGTGGGGCGCGTCATGTGGCCATGGCAGACGAGGCGGTGCCTATTGGCGGCTCGGCCCCCGCCGACAGCTACCTTCGCGGCGATGCGATCATTGCGGCGGCCAAGGCGACAGGGGCTGAGGCGATCCATCCGGGTTATGGGTTCTTGTCGGAAAACCCCGGGTTTGTGGATGCGGTTCATGCGGCGGAACTGGTGTTCATTGGGCCTTCTGGCGATGCGATCAGGGCGATGGGGCTCAAGGATGCTGCGAAGGCGTTGATGGTCAAGGCCGGCGTGCCGGTGGTGCCGGGCTATCACGGTGCCGATCAAGACCCCGGCACTCTGGCGGCTGCGGCAGATGTGGCCGGGTATCCGGTGCTGATCAAGGCGGTGGCTGGTGGCGGTGGCAAGGGCATGCGGCGGGTCGATCATCCGCGCGATTTCGCGGCGGCGTTGGAGAGTGCGCAGGGCGAGGCGCGCACCGCCTTTGGTAACGCGGGTGTCTTGATCGAGAGATATGTGGAAAAACCCCGCCATATCGAGGTGCAGGTTTTTGGCGACGGCACCAAGGCGCTGCATCTGTTTGAACGCGATTGTTCGTTGCAACGGCGCCACCAGAAGGTAATCGAAGAGGCCCCCGCACCAGGTATGACGTCCGAGATGCGCGCGGCGATGGGCAAGGCCGCGGTGCGCGCCGCCGAGGCTATTGGCTATAGTGGTGCCGGCACGGTCGAGTTCATTGTCGACGCCTCGGACGGGCTGCGCGCCGATCGTTTCTGGTTCATGGAAATGAACACCCGGCTTCAGGTGGAGCATCCGGTGACAGAGGCGATCACCGGCGTCGATCTGGTCGAATGGCAGTTGCTTGTGGCTGCGGGAGAGCCGCTTCCCGCAAGGCAAGATGATCTGACGATCAAGGGCCACGCCTTTGAAGCGCGGCTTTATGCCGAGGATGTGCCCGCAGGGTTCTTGCCCGCTACGGGGCGCCTTTCGCATCTGGTCTTTCCTGATGGTGCCCGTGTCGATACCGGGGTGCGGGCGGGGGATGTGATCAGCCCGTGGTATGATCCGATGATTGCCAAGATTATCGTTCATGGCCCGACGCGTGCAATTGCCCTTTCCAAGCTGGCGGATAGGCTGGAGAGGACTGAGGTTGTGGGAACAATCACCAATCTTGCGTTTCTGGCTGCACTGGCGCGTCACCGGGGCTTTGGCGTGGGGGATGTGGACACCGGGTTGATTGCGCGCAATCTTGAGGCGCTGGTGACAGCCCCGCTTCCTTCTGCTGCGGTTTGTGCGCTGGCCGTGTTGGCGGCGGCGGGGTTGCATGAGGGGCGGGGGGACGGCTTTACCCTTTGGGCACCTTTGCGACGTGCGATCGTGCTGGAGGGGATCAAAGCGTTCATTCAGGTTCATGCACCTGATCACGTCACGGTGGAACTGGCGCAGGCACAAGATTGCCGGCTGCATGCCGATGGTTGGTGGGTGAACGGCGTAAAGACCGGTGCCCGGATTGTGGTGGGCGACGACAACGTGACCGTTTTTGCAAGGGGTGCACATGTCTTTGCAAGGCTTGATCCGCTGTCACGAAAGATTGAGACGACGGGCAGTAATCTGACGCGGGCCCCGATGCCAGGGCTGGTAAAGACGGTGTTTGTGAACGTGGGGCAGCGCGTGGCCACGGGCGACCCTTTGGCCGTGCTTGAGGCAATGAAGATGGAACACACGATGTTGGCGGCGCGCGAGGGCACCGTGGCTGAGGTGCTGACCCATCAGGGGGCACAAGTCGAGGCCGGTGCCGCCCTGATCCGGCTGGAAGATGCCGAATAGGTTGCCTTCTTTGGTGTTCTGCGTCTGACCTTTGTGGTTGGCTGCCGGGGGCGCCTTTACCCCCGGCCATAAGGCGTTTTGCTTTTGAGCGGGCTTGGTTACAATAGCTTTGCCACGGCGCGAAGCTCAAATTTCTGGATCTTGCCGGTAGAGGTTTTGGGCAGATCGCAAAAAACGATATGTTTTGGCGTCTTGAAACCGGCAAGGCGGGCGCGGGCGAAGGCGATCAGATCGGCCTCGGTAACCTCGGCGCCAGATTTCAGTTCGACGAAGGCGCACGGCACCTCGCCCCATTTATCGTCGGGTTTGGCGACGACGGAGCACAGGCTAACGGCCGGGTGATGGGCCAAAACGCCCTCAACCTCGACCGATGAAACGTTTTCGCCGCCCGAAATGATGATGTCTTTGGCCCGGTCCGTGATCTTGATATAGCCATCGGGGTGCATGAAGGCGATGTCGCCTGATCGGAACCAGCCGCCTTCAAACGCCTCGTGCGTGGCTTGCGGGTTTTTGTAGTAGCCTTTCATCGTGGCGTTGCCGCGCATGACGATTTCGCCAAGGCTTTGGCCGTTGCGCGCCACCTCTTGGCCCTGATCGAAGACGGTGATCTGTTCCATCATCGGCATCAACACGCCGGTGCGGGCCTTCAGGGCGGCGCAATCTTCGCCTTTGATTTCGTCCCAGGCGGGTTTCCAGGTGCATTCGGTGGCGGGGCCGTAAACCTCGGTCAGGCCGTAAACCTGAGTCACGTTGAAGCCAAGCGGCTCGACTGCGGCCAGTGTGGCGGCTGGGGGCGGGGCGCCGGCGGTGAACACCTCGACGATATGGTCAAAGGCGCGCCGGTCGCTGTCGGGGGCATTGACAAGGGCGTTCAGCACAATGGGTGCGCCGCCAAAATGCGTGACGCCATGGTCGGCAATGGCGTCATAGATGGCTTTGGCCGTAACATCGCGGCAGCAGACCACGGTGCCGCCCAAAAGGGGCACCATCCAGCCATGGGTCCAGCCGTTGCAGTGAAACAGCGGCACGATGGTCAGATACACCGGGTATAGCTGCATCTTCCACGAAATCAGGTTGCCCATCGTTGCCAGATACGCGCCCCGGTGGTGATAGACCACGCCCTTGGGCCGCCCGGTGGTGCCCGAGGTGTAATTGAGGGCGATGGATTCCCACTCATCCTTGGGCATGATCCATTTGAACATCGGGTCGCCCTCGGCCACCAGCGCCTCATACTCGACGTAATGTCCTGATGCGGGGATGCCGGCCTCAGGGTCTGCGACCTCGATGATTTGTGGCGCGGTGCCTTGCATCTGTTTGATCGCGGCTTCGGCCAGCGGCAGGATGGCGGCATCGACCAGCACCATTTTGGCGCCGCCGTGTTCAAACGTATAGGCCACGGTATCAACATCAAGGCGGGTGTTGATCGTGTTGATCACCGCGCCGCAGGCGGGAATGGCAAAATGCGCCTCAAGCTGGGGGGCGGTGTTGGGCAGCATCGTCGCCACCACATCGCCGGGGCAGATGCCACGCTCAACCAGCGCCGAGGCAAGCTGGCTGACGCGGGCGTGATATTCCAGATAGGTGCGCCGGGTTTTGCCATAGATCAGCGCCGTGCGTTCTGGAAATACCTCAAGCGCGCGGTTCAGGTGTGATAGCGGTGTCAAAGGGACAAAGTTCGCGGCACATTTATCAAGCCCCGTCTCATCAGCCAGCCAACCCATCCGCTTTCCTTCCGTGTCGTTTGGTACCTGGGAATATGCCATGTACAGGTAGGATTATTGTCCGGTGTCAGGCGGTTTGGAAAGGGGCAAAGGGCGGGAAAATGCCGCCGCTGGGGCTGTCACCGATTATCGGGCGATTATCTGGTTCATTGATGGCTGCGGTTTTGTCATTGCACCCGAAATCGGGCGATGCCGTTTGAAGGGGCCAACCGCTGCCGCCACGGCTGTTTTCAGGCGGGCTGATCTGTCCCGAAGGGCCGTTGGTTTTGAGGACGGTGGGGCTACTCATTGCGCGGCGGGCGCGGTAGGTTACGGCATGATCATTTCGCGCGGGCGCCGCTATATCTTTGTGCATATCCCCAAAACTGGCGGCACCGCGCTAAGCCTTGCGCTTGAGGCGCGGGCAATGGCCGATGATATCCTGATCGGTGATAC
>NZ_JBLJBV010000030.1:0-28235 GCF_047638075.1 Phaeovulum sp. | reverse complement strand
GCTTATCATCAGGGCGCGGTGTAGCGGATGGCGCAGTGCCGGGCAAGCAGGAGCAGAGAAATGCAACATCGTATGGAACGGTGCGAAGAACAGATCGCCTATCTGACCCGTACAGTGGACGAATTATCCGACATTGTCGCGCGGCAAGAAGGTGAAATCAGCCGCCTGACCCGCCGTCTGGGCATGTTGCTGGAGCGCGAGGCCGAACGCGAAGCCGAAAGCGGCGGCACAGTGCCCCTGGCCGATCAGCGCCCCCCGCACTGGTAAGCGCGGGCCCTGCCGCGGCTGCCCCGGGGCAGGGATATTCAGGCCGGAAAATCAGATTTCATCTACCGCAACAACGCCGCGCAGGGCGCGCAGAGCGCCTTTGATCTGTGGGTTGACCGGAAAGCTGTCACCGGCGGTGATTTCATATTCGGTGCCGTGCGCAGGATCAGACACGCAAAAACGGATCGGGCCGCGGGCGCGTATCCGGGCCTCATCGACCATACGGGCAAGAAGGGCGGCGACGGTCGAAACCGCCTCGGGGGTGTCGATGTGAACACGAAGGCCCGATCCGCCCGCATCAGCCGTGACCGAGTCGATGGGCTGCGCCGCGCGCGCCAGCAGCTTCAGGGTCTCGCCTTCCAGATTGGCCTCGACGGTCAACACGACGGCCATGCCCGGTTCCAGATACTGGCGGGCAGCCTCAAGCGTGTCGGAAAACACCGTCACCTCGTAAAGGCCGGTCGGATCAGACAGGCCGACAAAGGCAAAGCGGTTGCCCTTGGCCGATTTCTTTTCCTGACGGCTAGAAACGTTTCCCGCGATTTTGGCGATCAGCGGGCCACCTTCGGCCGCCACGGTAATCTCGGCCAGGGTCATCACCTTTTTGCGTTTTAGCGCGGGCATGTAATCATCCAGCGGATGGCCCGAAAGGTAAAAGCCCACGGCCTTGTGTTCTTCGGCAAGGCGTTCAGCGGGCAGCCAGTCGTCACAATCCGCAAGGCGCGGCGGGGGCAGATCCTCGCCCGCCTCCCCAAAGAGGGAAACCTGCGATGAGGCCTTGGCCTCAACCACCGCCGCCGACCAGCCCGCCAGCGCATCGAGGCTGTCGAACACCCGCCGGCGGTTGGGATCAAGCTGATCAAACGCCCCCGCCCGCGCCAGCATCTCCAGCGGGCGTTTACCGACGCGTTTAAGATCAACCCGGCGGGCGAAATCCACAAGATCACTGAAAGGGGTGTTGCCGCGCCCATCAACAATCAGGCGCATCGCCTCGACGCCCACATTTTTCAGCGCGCCAAGACCGTAAACCACCCGGCCCTCGGCCACGGTAAAGGTCGCAAGGCTGCGGTTGACGCAAGGCGGGATCGTTTCAATCCCCAGCCGGTCCACTTCGCGTTTATAGACGGCCAGCTTGTCGGTCAGGTGGATGTCGCAGTTCATCACCCCGGCCATGAATTCAACCGGGTGATTGGCCTTTAACCAGCCGGTCTGATAGCTGACCACCGCATAGGCGGCCGCGTGCGATTTGTTGAAACCGTAATTCGCAAATTTCTCAAGAAGATCAAATACTTCTCCGGCTTTTTTAAGGTCGACATTATGGGTCGCCTTTGCGCCTTCAATGAATTTCGGGCGCTCTTTCGCCATTTCTTCAGCGATCTTCTTGCCCATCGCACGGCGCAGCAGGTCCGCGCCGCCAAGGCTGTAGCCCGCCATGACCTGAGCGATCTGCATCACCTGTTCCTGATAGACGATGATGCCTTGGGTTTCGGCCAGAATATGGTCGATGGTGGGGTGGATCGATTCCAGATCCTTCAGGCCATTCTTCACCTCGCAGTAGGTGGGAATATTCTCCATCGGGCCAGGGCGATAAAGTGCGACCAGCGCCACGATATCTTCGATGCAGGTCGGCTTCATCCGGCGCAACGCGTCCATCATGCCGGTGGATTCCACCTGAAACACGGCAACAGTGCGCGCGGCGGCATAAAGTTCGTAGGTTTTCGCGTCATCCAGCGGGATCGCGGCGATATCAACCTCGACCCCGCGCAGACGGATCAGGTCAATGGCGTTTTGAATGACAGTGAGGGTTTTCAGACCCAGAAAGTCGAACTTGACCAGCCCCGCGGCCTCGACCCATTTCATGTTGAACTGGGTCGCCGGCATATCTGATCGCGGATCTTGATAAAGCGGCACGAGTTCGTCCAGCGGCCGATCCCCGATCACCACCCCGGCGGCATGGGTCGAGGCGTTGCGCAACAGACCCTCGACCTGTTTGGCATAGTCCAGAAGGCGTGCGACAACCTCCTCGGCCTTGGCCGCCTCGCGCAGGCGCGGCTCATCAGCCAGCGCCTTTTCGATGCTGACCGGCTTGACCCCCTCAACCGGGATCATCTTCGACAGGCGGTCCACCTGCCCGTAGGACATTTGCAAAACCCGGCCCACATCGCGCACCGCCGCCTTTGACAAAAGCGCGCCAAAGGTGATGATCTGCCCGACCTTTTCGCGGCCGTATTTACGCTGAACGTATTGGATGACCTCTTCGCGCCGATCCATGCAAAAGTCGATGTCAAAGTCAGGCATCGACACCCGCTCGGGGTTCAAGAACCGCTCAAACAGCAGCGAATAGCGCAAAGGGTCAAGGTCGGTGATGGTCAGCGCATAGGCCACAAGACTACCCGCCCCCGACCCCCGGCCCGGCCCTACCGGAATGCCCTGATCCTTGGCCCATTTGATGAAATCCGCAACGATCAGGAAATACCCCGGAAAGCCCATCTGCTCGATGATGCCCAACTCAAAATCCAGACGCGCCTCATAATCCGCCACCGAGGCTGCGTGAGGAATAACTGCCAGACGAGCCGTCAGCCCCGCACGCGCCTGCCTGCGCAATTCCTCAACCTCGTCATCTGCAAACCGCGGCAGGATCGGCGCACGCTTGGCCACCTTGAAGGCACAGCGGCGGGCAATCTCCACCGTGTTTTCCAGGGCTTCGGGCAGATCGGCAAACAGCGTGGCCATTTCGGCCTCGGATTTCAGGTAGTGCTGCGGCGTCAGGCGGCGGCGGGGCTCTTGCTGATCGACATAGGCGCCGTCCGCAATGCATAGCAACGCATCATGCGCCTCATACATTGCCGCCTTGGGAAAATAGACATCATTGGTGGCCACCAGCGGCAAGCCCATGGCATAGGCCATTTCGACAAAGCCCTTTTCGGTGGCACGTTCAGCCTCGGTTGTTTGGCCGCCCTCGCCGGGGTGGCGCTGTAGCTCTATATAAAGACGGTTCTGATAGATCGCGGCCAACCGTTCCATCAGCGCGTGGGCCTTTGGCCCCTGCCCCGCCCGGATCAGTCGCCCTACCGGGCCATCGGCGCCGCCCGTCAGGCAGATCAGGCCCCGGCAATAGGTGGCCAGCTCTGTCTCGGTCACCTGCGGCAACTGCCCGGCCTTGTCGAGGTACAGGCACGAATTCAGCTTCATCAGGTTGCCATATCCGGCCTCGTCTTGCGCCAGCAACACAAGGGGCGCAGGCGCGCGCGGGCGCTCTCCGGGCTGGGCCGGGTCATAACTCAGGTCAACCTGACAACCGATAATGGGCTGCACACCCGCGCCCGAGGCCAACACTGAAAACTCCAGCGCGGCAAACATGTTATTGGTATCTGTGACGGCTACGGCAGGCATGCGCGATGCCTGACAGGCAGCAATCAGCTTTTTCACCGGTACCGCGCCCTCAAGCAGCGAATATTCGGTATGCACACGCAGGTGAATGAATCGGGGACTGGTCATGGCCAAGGGATAGGCCATGCCCGCGCCGGGTTCACGCTCTTTTTTAGCTTTCATCCGTTTCATCACCCCCTTCCTGACCTGCCGCCCGCCCGAACCAGTTCTGCGGCACCGCTGGCTCACACCGGATCCGGCCAACGCCAGAAAGGCGGCCATCATTCAGCGCCCGGCCCCGCTTTTCAGGCCCGCGCCGAACGCATCGCTTGCCACGCCAGGGCAACACGATGCCCCTGCCACGCCCATCCGCCCGCGTACCGCACGGGTTAAAAATGCGTTGAGGTCAAATCCTGCTTGCCATATCGCGCCGGGACAGGCTTCATGTAAAAAGGAAACGGCGCGTGATCCGCTTTACGCCGCATCGGGCGGACACGCAGGGCCTTGAATGTAAAGACCGCGGCGGATTGACCCGATGGAGATCACGTTTCTTCTGAACGGAGAAACCATGCATGTCGCGGATGAAAGCCCGACCCGCACGGTTTTGGAATGGCTACGCGAAACCAAGGGTCTGACCGGTACAAAGGAAGGCTGCAACGAAGGCGACTGCGGCGCCTGCACAGTTATGGTCACCGATAGTGATGGCAGCCGCGCGCTGAACGCCTGCCTGTTGATGCTGCCCCAAATCAATGGCAAGGCGCTGCGCACAGTCGAAGGCATGAGCGGCCCCAAAGGCACCCTGCACCCGGTTCAATCCGCAATGGTCGACCTGCACGGCTCACAATGCGGCTATTGCACGCCCGGCTTTGTCGTCTCGATGGCAACCGCGCATCTGCAAGGCCGCACCGATCACGACGATGTACTGGCCGGCAACCTCTGCCGCTGCACCGGCTACGCCCCGATCATCCGCGCCGCGAAAGCCGCCGAAACCGCCCCGGTCCCGGACTGGATGCACAGCGATCAGGCAGCCCTTTCCAGCTTTTCCTTGGCCGAAATACTCTCGGGGGGAGACGCCCCCAAAGGGGGCGGCGTGGGGGGCAGACAGCCCCCCCTTGGCACCGCCTGTCAACCCACCCATTCCGACGATCTTGCCGCGTGGTATCTGGCAAACCCCGATGCCACACTGATTGCGGGGGCCAGCGATGTCGGCCTTTGGGTCACGAAAGAACTGCGACCCCTGCCAAAAGTCGCATTTTTGAATAATTGCAAAGACCTGCAAACCATAACCCAGGATCAGAACGGTTTTCGCATCGGCGCGGGGGTAACCATCGCCACCCTGCGCCACGCCATGGAAGGCCCGCACCCCGCGCTGGCCGAGTTGCTGCGCCGCTTTGCCAGCGAACAAATCCGCGCGGCGGCGACGATCGGCGGCAATATTGCCAACGGTTCCCCCATTGGCGATGCGCCGCCTGCGCTGATCGCGCTGGACGCGGTGTTGCACCTGCGCCGGGGGGATGAACGGCGCAGCCTGCGGTTGGAAGATTTCTTTCTCGATTACCGCAAACAAGATCGCGCCCCCGGCGAATTCGTCGAGGCGTTGACCCTACCGCTTACCGCGCCGGCCCTGCGCTGCTACAAACTCTCCAAAAGGTTCGATCAGGACATTTCAGGCGTCTGTGGTTGCTTCAACCTGACGGTAGAAGGTTCAATAATTACAACTTCCCGCATCGCCTTCGGGGGTATGGCCGGGGTGCCGAAACGGGCGAATGCGGTCGAACGCGCCCTGACCGGCCAACCCTTCTCCGAGGCCACAATCATCGCAGCACTGCCCGCCTTCGCGGACGATTTTGCCCCGATGGATGACATGCGCGCCTCGGCGGTCTACCGGCTGGAGGCGGCGCAAAACATGACCCTGCGCTATTTGCGTGACCTTACCGGCGAAACCGTCTCGGTTCTGGAGGTGCGGGCATGAGCGTGACAAAACCCCTGCCGCATGATTCCGCGCTTTTGCATGTGACCGGCCGTGCGCGCTATGTTGATGATATCCCCGCACCTGCGGGCACGTTGCATCTGGCCTTCGGGCTGTCGGACGTGGCGCATGGTACAATCACCAGTATGGACCTCACGGCGGTGCATGCGGCGCCGGGGGTGGTCGCGGTGCTGACTGCAACCGATCTGCCCTTTGCCAATGACGTCAGCCCCTCCATCCAGGATGAGCCGCTTTTGGCCACGAACAGCGTGCATTACGTTGGGCAGCCTGTATTTCTGGTGGTGGCCACCAGCCATCACGCCGCCCGCGTCGCGGCCAGACTGGGGCAAATCACCTACAACGAACTTCCTGCGATTTTGACGGTGGATCAGGCGCTGACGGCCGGCAGCCGGTTTGAGGGCGGCCCGGTTGTCTGGCAGCGCGGCGATGCCGAAGCTGCGATTGCCGCCGCCCCTGTCGTGATCGAGGGGCAGCTTGAGCTTGGCGGGCAGGAACATTTTTATCTTGAGGGTCAGGCTGCGCTGGCCATGCCCGGCGATGAGGGGATGGTGGTTCATTCCTCGACCCAGCACCCGACCGAGGTTCAGCACAAGGTAGCCGAGGCCCTGGGGCTTGCCATGCATGACGTGCGGGTGGAAATGCGCCGTATGGGTGGCGGATTTGGCGGCAAGGAAAGCCAGGGCAATGCGCTGGCGGTGGCCTGTGCGGTCGCGGCACGCCTGCTGGGGCGGCCCTGCAAGATGCGCTATGACCGTGATGATGACATGGTTATCACCGGCAAACGGCATGATTTCCGGATCGACTATCGGGCCGGGGTCGATCAGGCGGGGCGGATTTTGGGGCTGACGTTCCGGCATCTGGTGCGCTGCGGCTGGTCGATGGACCTGAGCCTGCCGGTTGCGGACCGCGCGATGCTGCATGCCGACAACGCCTATGACATCCCCGCAATGCGGATCGAAAGCCACCGTCTTCGCACCAACACCCAAAGCGCCACCGCGTTTCGCGGCTTTGGCGGCCCGCAAGGCATGATCGGGATCGAGCGGGTTTTGGACCACATCGCCCATCAATTGCGGTTGGAGCCTTTGGCGCTGCGGCGGCTGAATTTCTACCAGGATGCCCCAGACACGGCGGGGGGGCTGTCTGCCCCCCCGCACCCCCCCGAGAGTATTTGCACCAAAGAAAAGCAGCAGACGCATTTCGGGCAGCGGGTCGAGGATTTCATCCTGCATGGGTTGGTTGGCCAATTGGAGAAATCTGCGGATTATATGCTGCGAAAATCCGAAATCAGGACGTGGAACAGCAATAACCGAACAGTGAAGCGGGGGATTGCGATTTCCCCGGTGAAATTCGGGATCTCGTTTACGCTGACGCATCTCAATCAGGCGGGGGCGTTGGTGCATGTGTATCAGGATGGCTCTGTCCAGCTTAGCCACGGCGGCACCGAGATGGGGCAAGGGCTGCACCGCAAGGTAACGCAAGTGGCGGCAACGGTCTTTGGCGTGCCGATCGAGCAGGTTCGGATCACCGCGACCGACACCGGGAAGGTGCCCAACACCTCGGCCACGGCGGCCTCATCGGGGGCGGATCTGAACGGGATGGCCGTCAAGGCCGCCTGCGATACGATTAAAGGGCGGATCGCCGCCTTTTTGGCCGCGCGTGAAGGTTGCTCTGCGGAGGATGTGCATTTCTTTGATGGCAGGGTTGTTGCGGGCGGGACCGAATTACGTTTTGCCGAGGCCGTAATGGCCGCGTATCTGGCACGGATCAGCCTGTCTGCGACCGGGTTTTATGCCACCCCAAAGATCAGTTGGGACCGGGTTGCAGGGCGCGGGCGACCGTTCCTTTACTTTGCCTATGGCGCGGCGGTGACCGAAGTGGTGATCGACACGTTGACTGGCGAAAACCGGATTCTGCGGGCTGATATTCTGCACGATGCGGGCGCAAGTCTTAACCCGGCGTTGGACATCGGCCAGATCGAAGGGGGTTATGTTCAAGGGGCGGGCTGGCTGACCACCGAAGAGCTGGTCTGGGATGCCAAGGGGCGGCTGCGCACCCACGCGCCCTCGACCTACAAGATCCCGGCGTGTTCTGACAGGCCAGATGTTTTCAACATTGCCTTGTGGGACGGCGCGAACCGCGAAGACACGATCTACCGGTCGAAAGCGGTGGGCGAGCCACCGTTGATGTTGGCGATTTCGGCCTGGCTGGCGCTGGCGGATGCCTGTGCGGCCGTGGGGCCGCATTGGCCCGACCTTCAGGCACCCGCCACGCCCGAGGCGGTTCTGGCTGCTGTCAAACGGGCGCGCGGCGCATGAGCCTTGATGTTGGGATGCTGACACGGATGGCGGCACGCGGCCCATTCGTGCGGGTGTTGGTGGCAGAAACGCGCGGCTCGACCCCGCGTGAGGCCGGGGCAGCGATGCTGGTTTGGGGCGAGGGCATCGAGGGCACGATCGGCGGTGGCACGCTGGAATGGGAGGCGATGGCCCGGGCGCGCGAGGTATTGGCCACAGGTCGCGCGCGGCTGGAGCGGATCGCCCTTGGCCCGGCGATGGGCCAGTGCTGCGGCGGCGCCGTGACCCTGGCTTATGAGCGGTTCGATGCCGCAAGCGTGCCCGACCCCGGCCAAGCGCTGCATATTCGGCGGATCGAGGGGCCCGAGGCGATGCCGCTGGCCGTCAGCCGTGCTTTGGCGCGCGCGCGGGCCGCAGGGGTGGTGCCGCCGCTGCTGGTTTCAGGCTGGGTGTTGGAGCAAAGCCTTATCGCAACAACGCCCGTCTGGATCTGGGGGGCGGGGCATGTCGGCCGCGCGATCGTATCGGTTCTGGCCCCTTTGCCGGGGTTGCGGCTAAGCTGGGTGGATACTGGGGATGACAGGTTTCCGGTTACCCCGGAAGGGGTTACACGGCTTTGTGCCGAAAATCCGGCCGATTTGGTCAGCGTTACCCCGCCGGGTGCCCGGCACTTTGTGCTGACCTATTCGCACGCGCTTGATCTGGAATTGTGTCACCGGCTTTTACAGCACGGGTTTGGCGCGCTGGGGTTGATAGGGTCCGCCAGCAAGGCGGCGCGGTTTCGGTCCCGCTTGCGCGGACTGGGCCATTCAGACGCCCAGATATTGCGCATTATTTGCCCCATTGGTGACCCAAACCTTGGAAAGCATCCACAGGCCATTGCCGTGGGCATCGCGGCCACGCTACTGAGAGAGACGAGCGCCACAAGAGCCGCAAAGGCCCAAACAATATCAAAAGGATGCGCCGGGTGACAGGGGACAAGAAGCTGCTGACGATTGAGGGCCTGACCAAGGCCTATCCGGGGGTGCTGGCCAACGATGGGGTCGGCTTTGCCGTGGCACCGGGCGAGGTTCATGCCCTATTGGGCGAAAACGGTGCCGGAAAATCAACCTTGGTCAAGATGATTTATGGGTTGGTAAAACCCGATGCCGGATCGATGACCCTTTTGGGCGCGCCCTATGCCCCACCAGAGCCGCGCGCGGCGCGCGCCGCCGGGGTGGCGATGGTGTTTCAGCATTTTTCGCTGTTCGAGGCACTGAACGTGGCCGAAAACGTGGCCCTCGGCATGGAAAACCCGCCGCCGATGCGCGCATTGGCGGCCCGGATCCGCGAGGTCAGCGATGCTTACGGCCTGCCGCTGGACCCAGAGCGCACTGTGGGCGATCTGTCGGCCGGCGAACGCCAGCGCGTTGAGATCATCCGTTGCCTGTTGCAAGACCCCAAACTGCTGATCATGGACGAACCGACCAGCGTTCTGACCCCGCAAGAGGTTGAGATCCTGTTTGGCACCCTGCGCAAACTTTCCGCAGAGGGTACGGCAATTCTTTATATTTCCCACAAGCTTGAGGAAATACGCAGCCTTTGCGACCAGGCCACAATCTTGCGCGGGGGCCGGGTTGTCGGCACCTGCACGCCGCGGGAAAAAACGGCGCATGAGCTGGCCGAAATGATGGTGGGCACCGAGCTGAAGCTGACCGACCGCGCCGGCCGCGAAGCGGGCGTGGTGGCGCTAAAGGTGGTGGGGCTGAACCTGCCGCCTGCGTCGACCTTTGGGCCGGCGCTGAAAAACATCAGCTTCACGCTGCGCAAGGGCGAGGTGCTGGGGATCGGCGGGGTGGCGGGCAACGGCCAGGAAGAACTGTTGGCCGCGCTTTCAGGCGAACGGCCCAGTGCATCGGGTAGCGTCCTTTTGGCGGGCGAGGATATATCCACGTTCGGGCCAAACAAGCGCCGCGCGCGTGGCCTGCTGACGGCCCCGGAAGAGCGGCTGGGCCATGCCGCCGCCCCGGACATGAGCCTGACCGACAATTCCATTCTGACCGGGGCCAAGCGCAAGAACCTGACCCGGAACGGTTTTTTGAACATGGCCGCAGCGCGTGCGTTCACCGAAACGATCATCGACACCTTTGATGTGCGCACGCCGGGGCCGCACGTTGCGGCACGCGCACTTTCGGGGGGAAACCTGCAAAAGTTCGTCATCGGCCGCGAGGTCTTGCAAGACCCGGCCGTGCTGGTGGTGAATCAACCGACATGGGGTGTTGATGCGGCAGCGGCTGCCGCAATCCGGCAGGCATTGCTGGATCTGGCGGCCAAGGGCGCCGCCGTCATTGCGATTTCACAGGATTTGGACGAATTGATGGAGATATCCGACCGCTTTGCCGCCTTGAATGAAGGACGGTTGTCCGACCCGGTCGATGCCGCCACGCTGACGCTGGAACAGATCGGCCTGAAGCTGGGCGGGGCGCATGGCATGAAACCGGTCGAGGGTGTCGTATGATAGTATTGGTCAAACGCCCGACCCCGTCGGCCTTTTGGGCGTGGGTCACGCCGCTGGTTGCGGTCATTGCCACGATGATTGCCGGAGGCGTTCTATTTGCCGCCTTGGGCAAAAACCCCCTGGACGCGATCCGCACCATTTTCTGGAACCCTCTTTTCGGGCCGAATGCGGGCTATTTTCGGGGGCAGTTACTGGTCAAGGCGGGCCCCCTGATCATGATTGCTTCGGGGTTGGCGGTGGGCTTTCGCGCCGGAATCTGGAATATCGGCGCCGAGGGGCAGTATATCATGGGTGCGCTTGCCGGGGCATCGGTGGCGCTGGCAATCTACCCTGCTGAAAGCGTGTGGCTATTTCCGACCATGGTGATTGTCGGCGCTTTGGGGGGCTGGGCCTGGGCGATGATCCCGGCGGTGCTGAAGAACCGGTTTGGCACATCCGAGATATTGGTGTCGCTGATGCTTGTTTATGTGGCGCAGAACCTGTTGGCCTATGCCGCATTCGGACCGCTGAAAAACCCGCAAGGCCTGGGCTTTCCGGGGTCGCGCAACTTGCAGCAATACACCTCGGCGTATAACCCCGAACTGATCGCGCGGACGGGAATGCACTGGGGCGTGGTCGCGGCGTTTATCGCGGTGATCGCCACCTATGTGCTGATGTCGCGCCATATTGCAGGGTTTCGGATCAAGGTTGCGGGTGATGCGCCCAAGGCCGCGCGTTTTGCCGGGGTGGTGCCGGCGCGGATGGTGATGTTCTGCCTTGGGCTTTCAGGGGCGCTGGCAGGGCTGGCGGGTCTGTTTGAGGTGACCGGCCCCTCTGGGCAGATCACCGAAAACTTCAACACCGGCTATGGCTTTACCGCAATCATCGTGGCGTTTCTGGGCCGTTTGCACCCGATCGGCATCTTGCTGGCCGGGCTGATCATGGCGCTGACCTATATCGGCGGCGATTCGGCGCAACTGTCGCTGGGGCTTCCGGCGGCAGCGATACAGGTGTTTCAGGCGATGCTTTTGTTCTTCTTGCTGGGGTTCGATTTCCTCACCAACTACCGGATTGAACTGAAGGGGGCACGGGCATGATCATCGGCGGGATAGATGTCGTCATCTTGCTGGCGACGCTGATGGCGGCCTCGGTGCCGGTGTTGCTGGCGGCCACGGGCGAACTGATCGCGGAAAAATCCGGCGTTCTGAACCTTGGGGTTGAGGGCATGATGATCATCGGTGCAATCGCGGGTTTTGCCGGGGCAGTCTATAGCCACAGCCCGGTGATTGGCTTTTTGTGCGGGGCATTGGCGGGGGCAACGATGGCGCTGCTGTTTGCGGTGCTGACGCTCGGGCTGTTGGCCAATCAGGTGGCAACGGGCTTGGCGTTGACGCTGTTCGGGATGGGGCTTTCCGCACTGGTCGGCAAGGGATTTGAGGGCGTACGCCCCCCGCCAACACCGAAGCTGAATTTCGGCGCGCTCAGCGATTTGCCGGTGCTGGGCAAAGTGGTCTTTTCACATGACTGGATGGTTTACGGCTCGCTTTTGATGGTTGTCCTTGTGGCGCTGTTTTTGTCAAAAACCCGCGCCGGGCTGATCTTGCGTGCAGTGGGCGAAAACCATGATGCCGCCCACGCCCTGGGCTACCGGGTTGTGGCGGTGCGCATGGCCGCGCTGGCCTTTGGCGGCGCAATGGCCGGGTTGGGCGGCGCCTATCTTAGCCTTGTGCGAGTGCCGCAATGGACCGAGGGCATGACCGCCAACGCCGGCTGGATCGCGCTGGCGATTGTGGTTTTCGCCTCATGGAAGCCCGAGCGCGTCCTCTTGGGGGCCTATCTGTTTGGCGGCATTACGGCGCTTCAATTGCAGATGCAGGTTGCAGAATATGCAATCCCCGTCCACCTGTTGTCGATGGCGCCTTATCTGGTTACGATCATCGTGCTTGTGATCATTTCCGCCCGCCATCGGCGTGGCACACAGGCCGCACCCGCCGCGCTTGGCCGACCTTTTCACGCCTCACGCTGAGGCCAATCAACCGGGCCAAAGCGCCCATAACCCACGGGGAGTTCCCATGAACCGCAGATCTTTCCTGACTACCACCGCAATGGCCGCCGCCACGATGAGCCTTGGCATTGCCACCAGCGCCCGCGCAGACGAGCCGTTGAAGGTGGGCTATATCTACGTCGGCCCGGTGGGCGATATGGGCTACTCTTTTCAGCATGATCTGGGCCGCAAAGCCGTAGAAGAGACATATGGTGACAAGGTAATCACCTCTTATGTGGAAAACGTCCCCGAAGGCCCCGATGCCGAACGCGTCTTGACGCAGATGGCGCTGGATGGAAACAAGATCATCTTTGCCACCTCGTTTGGTTTCATGGATGCGGTGGTGAATGTCGCCGCCAAATTCCCGGATGTGAAGTTTGAACATGCTACCGGCTACAAGCGGTCCGCCAACATGGCCACCTATGACGCGCGCTTTTACGAAGGCCGCGCGGTCATTGGCACCATCGCGGGCCGGATGACCAAAACCAACAAGATCGGCTACATCGGCTCTTACCCGATCCCCGAGGTCATTCAGGGTATCAACTCAGCTTATCTGCACGCCAAAAAGGTCAACCCCGAGGTCGAGATGAAGGTGGTCTGGGCCTACACCTGGTTCGACCCCGCGAAAGAGGCGGACGCGGCCGCAGCGCTGATCGCTGATGGGGTTGACGTGATGATGCAGCACACCGACTCCACCGCCCCGCAAGCCAAGGCGCAAGAGGCGGGCATCCTGACCTTTGGTCAGGCTTCCGACATGGCCGCCTTCAAGCCCAGACCGCGCGTTTCATCAATCATCGACAACTGGGCGCCCTATTATATTGATCGCATCGGGCTGATGCTGGACGGCAAATGGGAATCGGCAGCCACCTGGAGCGGCATCGGTGACGGCGTCGTGGAGATTGGCGAAATCACCGACGCCATTCCCGCCGAGGTCAAGGAAGAGGCGCTGGCATTGGCTGCAAAGATCGGCTCGGGCGAATACCACCCCTTTACCGGCCCGATCAATAAGCAAGATGGCTCTGTCTGGCTGGCAGATGGCGAAGTTGCCGAAGACTCGGCCTTGTCCGCCCTCAACTTCTATGTAGAGGGCATTACCGCCGAATTGCCAAAGTAAAAAGCGGTCCGGCCGTTTTGCAAAAACCGGGTCTGGCCCGATATCTTCCAGAAGGCAAAACACCGGAGCCCGCCCCCTTGCAGGACGTCACGATATGGCCGCGATCTGATGGATCGCGGCCATATTTTTACGTTAACGCCTGATTGTTCCGGCAAGGTAGAGGGATAGTCCGCAGATAGGAAAATCCAGCAGAGCTGATTTCCCGCAGGATAACCACGGGACTGCAACGCTTGTGGCGTCAGGCATTAGAAGAACAACAGCAATATGGCTTTGGCGTAAAAGGGCCATCTGCATCCCATCCCGCCCGTGCCAGGCCCTACCAAGACCATCTTGGCAGGGCACTCAAACAGCCAGAGGGCATCAGATACCGCCGGATGAAGGGCTTTCGCCTATCAAGAGGCGCTTTATACCGGAAAAAGATCTGGCAACGGCCAAATTGCAAACTGATAGGTCAAGAAAAAGCCGCAGACCACAGCCCCTGACGGGTTTATCGGAAATCATTGCACCTTACCGAACGCCCATGACCAAAAGATTAGCGCCTGCCCCGCATTCATCAGATCTGGGTCGGCGCGCAAAATATCTAATGCGTCCAGGCAAAGCGCCGATCTGTCGAAAAATTCTCGCCGTAGCCGCGGGCGCGAACATTGGGTTGGCGTTTGTTGGGTTGCGCCACAGAATAGCTGATGCCGTTTTCCTTGGCGTAAGCCACGGCGGATTCGCAACTGTCAAAGCTAAGCCGAACTTGCGTTTGCGTGTCGCCAGAACTGGTCCAGCCCATCAACGGGTCAATGTCGCGGGCCTCGGCAGGGGCAAAGTCCAAAACCCAAGCCTTGGTCTTGGCGGTGCCGGACTGCATCACATTACGGGCCGGTTGATAAATACGCGCGCGCATCGACATGGGAAAACCTCTTGATAATATTCGGTCAAGGGCACCCGTGACCGACGGTCAAAACTCTTGGCAGTTATCCTAAACCCTGCGGCAAAATACAAGGCCCAAGGGGCTTTGGACTAGCCCCTCA
Source organism: Phaeovulum sp. (assembly GCF_047638075.1). Classification (NCBI taxonomy): domain Bacteria; kingdom Pseudomonadati; phylum Pseudomonadota; class Alphaproteobacteria; order Rhodobacterales; family Paracoccaceae; genus Phaeovulum; species Phaeovulum sp. The sequence goes on along the minus strand of NZ_JBLJBV010000030.1, from coordinate 13,662 downwards.
TCATTTTCAACCGGCCCCCGATTTCCGGCGTAGCAGATCAAGACACCGGTCCGGAGTTTTTTCACGATCAATCATACGCAGATTGACGGATCAAATACCCGGGGCCATTTCTTTGCCCCCAAACCCCAAATGCACCATTACCGCGATAAAGGCGACTGCCGACCAGGCTGGGGGAGCGAGGGGTGGGGTGATGCACCGGTCGGCAGCCTTTATTGCTGCTTGCAGGAACAACCTATGAACATGCGCCAAAAGACGCAACAGGAAAAATAGGCAACACCATGATTTAACTTATAAAATTGTCGTCATATCTTTACCTTTCGGTCATCTTTCCGCCAACCCCTTGTAAGTGAACATAAACGGATCAAATCTATAGGCCTGTCAAAGGTTCATCATGCCCCACAATAATACCAACGCCCTTTCCGCACGCCCCGATGTGCTGACCCGCCCCAAGCTGGAGGGCGGCAAGCGCTTTGTTTTGCACACCGAATTCTCGGCTGCGGGCGATCAGCCCACGGCCATTGCCGAGCTTACGGCGGGAATCACCGCAGGCGATCATGATCAGGTGTTGCTGGGGGCCACGGGCACCGGCAAGACCTTTACCATGGCCCGCGTGATTGAGGAAACCCAGCGCCCCGCGATCATCCTTGCCCCGAACAAAACACTCGCCGCGCAATTATACGGCGAATTCAAGGGCTTCTTTCCTGAAAACGCGGTTGAATATTTCGTATCCTACTACGATTATTACCAACCCGAGGCCTACGTCGCGCGCACCGATACCTTCATCGAGAAGGAATCCCAGATCAATGAACAGATCGACCGGATGCGCCACTCGGCCACGCGGGCGCTGTTGGAACGTGACGATGTGATCATCGTGGCCTCGGTCAGCTGCATCTACGGTATCGGATCGGTCGAAACCTATTCAGCAATGACGCAGGATATGGCCATAGGCGGGCTTTACGAGCAGCGCAAATTCCTGGCCGAACTGGTCGCGCAGGCCTATAAACGGCTGGATGCGTCGTTTCAGCGCGGCAGCTTTCGGGTGCGTGGCGATACCGTCGAAGTCTGGCCCGCCCACCTGGAGGATCGCGCCTGGCGGTTTTCGTTTTTTGGCGAGGAACTGGAGGCGATCACCGAATTTGACCCCCTCACCGGCCAGAAAACCGACAGTTTTGAGCAGATCCGCATCTACGCCAACAGCCACTACGTCACCCCGCGCCCGACGATGCAGCAGGCGATAAAGGGCATCCGGGCTGAGCTTCACCATCGGCTGAAACAGTTCAACACCGAGGGGAAATTGCTTGAGGCCCAGCGGCTTGAACAGCGCTGTAACTTTGACCTTGAAATGCTGGAGGCAACCGGCGTCTGCGCCGGGATCGAAAACTATTCGCGCTACCTGACCGGCCGCGCCCCCGGCGAGCCGCCCCCGACCCTGTTTGAATTCATCCCCGACAATGCGATCGTTTTCGCCGATGAATCGCACGTTTCAGTGCCGCAGATCGGCGGCATGTACAAAGGCGACTTTCGGCGCAAATCGACGCTGGCCGAACACGGTTTCCGCCTGCCATCGTGCATGGACAACCGGCCGCTGAAGTTTGAGGAATGGGACGCGATGCGCCCGCAATCGGTGTTCGTCTCCGCCACCCCATCGAAATGGGAATTGGAACAGGCGGGCGGCGTGTTCACCGAACAGGTCATCCGCCCCACCGGCCTTTTGGACCCGGTGATTGAGATCCGCCCCGTTGAAATGCAGGTCGATGACCTTCTGGATGAAATCCGCCGTGTCGCCGCACTGGGGCTGCGCACCCTTGTCACCACACTGACCAAACGCATGGCCGAGGATCTGACCGAATATTTCCACGAACAGGGCATCCGTATCCGCTATATGCACTCGGACATCGACACCATTGAACGTATTGAAATCTTGCGCGATTTGCGGCTGGGGGCGTTTGATGTGCTGGTCGGGATCAACCTTCTGCGTGAGGGGCTGGATATTCCCGAATGTGGGCTGGTGGCGATCCTGGACGCCGACAAGGAGGGGTTCCTGCGGTCTGAAACCTCGCTTATCCAGACCATCGGTCGGGCTGCGCGCAACGCCGATGGCCGCGTCATCATGTATGCCGACCGGATCACCGGCAGCATGGAACGCGCGATGGGCGAAACCGACCGCCGCCGTGCCAAGCAATCGGCCTATAATGAGGAACACGGCATCACCCCACAGACCGTGCGCAAGAACGTCGAGGATATTCTGGCCGGGCTTTACAAAGGCGATGTGGATATGAACCGCGTCACCGCCAAGGTAGATACCCCGCTATTCGGTGCCAATCTGGCCGCCCATCTGGAGGCGCTGCGCGGCGCCATGCGCAAGGCCGCCGAGAACCTCGAATTTGAAGAAGCCGCGCGCCTGCGCGATGAGGTGAAACGTCTGGAGGCGGTAGAGCTGGCCGTGGCCGATGACCCGCTGGCCCGGCAGGCCGATGTCGAAGCCGCCGCGCACGCGGCCGTGCAGGCCGGTGGCAGGTCCACGGCAGGGCGCGCAGGGCAGCGGGGCCGGGTAAAGCACCGCCGCTAAGCGGTCGTCCGGCCGCCCCAAACCATTTCCCGGCCGGTGGCGAACGGCAAGGTCCGGCGCATGGGCAAGGCGCCTTTGCGCTCCCCGCCGTCAAGGCCGCCGCTAAAAGGCCTCCATCACCTCATACATCACGGGTTCAAACCCACGGCAAAGCGTAGCAATGTGCCGGTTGCGTTCGCGCATTTCGGGCGTGCGCAGCATTGCCTGATAATCTTCGCGACGCGCCCATTGGCTGTAATTCGCGATTCGTGTCTGGGCATCGTTCATATGCAACCCTGCACTGATAAAACCCGGCTGGTGACGAATGCACTTTTCATAGGCATCTTGCAGCGCCTCCATCAAATCGCTGGCGGTGGCGGGTGTCATTTCAAACGTGCATATTACGGTTTGACCGTCAAAATTCTTGGCTATTTGTGGCATCGCTGGCTCCTTCTGGTGGCGTATCCTGACATAGCTTTGCGGAAAAATCACGCCCCAGCTTGTTGTTCGGGGGTGCGGCGGATAAGCTTAGCCGATGAAGGTTCTTGACCGACACGATCCATTCTTTGCGGCCCCCTGGCGACGCTGGCTTACGGTGCTGGCCCCGGGGGTTTGGGCGGTGTTTGAACTGATGACCGGCAGCCCCGGATGGGCACTGATGTTTGCCGCCATAAGCACCTATGCCGCATGGGAACTTTTCTTGCGCCGCTAAAGCGCGAACAGCACCAACCCCGGAAAGGCAATCAAAAGCGCGATCCGTATCACGTCAGAGGCGACAAACCATGCCACCGCCCGGTAGGTAGCAGCAATTGGCGTTTCGCGGTCCAATGCGTTGATTACAAACAGGTTCATGCCAACGGGCGGGGTCATCAGCCCAACCTCGACCACGATCAGCACCAATACACCAAACCAGATCGGCAACAGATCGGGCGCAATGCCGAAATCCAACCCCGATACGACGGGGTAGAATATGGGAACAGTCAACAAAATCATCGACAGGCTATCCATCAGACAGCCCAGCAGCAGGTAAAACACCAGTATCAGCGCCAGCACGCCCCACGGGCTGATGCCCAGTTCCAGCACAAGGCCCGATAGTTCCTGCGGAACCCGCGCATAGGCCAGAAAGCTGTTGTAGACCGCCGCCCCCAGAATGATGAAAAAGATCATTCCCGTGGTCTCGGCTGTCGCCAAAAGACTGTCGCGCAGCCCCTTCCAACCCAAGCCCCCGGCGGTAAATGCCATGAGCCCAGTGCCCGCAGCGCCCACGGCAGCGCCCTCTGTTGGGTTGAAGATACCGCCGTAAATACCGAAAACAACGAGGAAAAATACCAGAACGACTGGCCAGACGCGGGCCAATGCGCCGAGCCGTTCGCCCGCGCTGGCCCTTGGGCGCAGCCCTGCCGCATCAGGGTGACGGCGCACATAAAGCGCAATGGCCAGCATATAGCCCAGCGCCGCCAGAACCCCGGGCAGCACCGCCGCCAGAAACAGTTGGGCAATGTTGGTTTCGGTCAGGATCGCATAGACTACCAGCACCACCGACGGCGGGATCAGTATCCCCAACGTCCCGCCTGCAGCCAGCGTCGCGGTGGAAAGCCCGCCGGAATAGCCCGCCGCTTTCAACTCTGGCAGCGCGACCCGCCCCATCGTCGCCGCTGTTGCCAGGGATGAGCCGCAGATCGCGCCAAACCCGGCGCAGGCGCCAATTGCGGCCATCGCCATACCGCCCCTGCGGTGGCCCAAAAACGCCTCGGCTGCGCGAAACAGTGCCGTGCTGAGTCCGCCCAAGGTGGCAAACTGCCCCATCAACAGGAACATCGGCACTACCGCGAGGTTGTAGTTGGAAAACGTTGAGAAACTTTCGTTTTTCAGCTTGGCCAGCAGCATGGTCGGGCTGCCCGTCACCAGCGACAGCCCCACCGCGCCACATATCAACATGGCAAGCCCGATCGGCGCGCGGGCGAATATCAGCCCCAGCAGAACCGGAAGCGACAGATATCCAAGGGCCAGCGTGCTCATCCCCAAGGGCCTTTCAGGGCGGCCCAGAATGTTACCAGCGCGGCGACCGTGGCCGCAAACAGGCTGGCGGCATAGGCCCACCACAGGGGTATCTGCAAAAGAAACGTCGTCTCGCCGCTGCGCATCTTGCCCGCCATCCCTGCCCCCAGACGCCAGGCGATCAGCACCATGGCACCCGCCATCAGGACCTGCCAGACCGCAGAAAGACGGCGGATCATCCAACCCGGCAGCGCATCGGTGAACACGGCCACTGTGGCATGGGCACGGCGGATCTGGACCAAGGGCAGACAGGCAAAAACCACAAAGGCCATGGCCAGTTCGACCAACTCATAACTGGCCCTCAACGGCCCGACGCCCATTGCCAAAAGCGCCGCGCCAAGCCCCGGCGCCCAGCGTTCGACCATGCCAGATTGCGCCAACGTCAGGGCAGCGTTGCCCGCAACGCTAAGGCAGATCATGCCGATCATCGCCAACAACACCGCGCCCCCGGCCAATGCCATCGCCTGCGCCAGACGCTCCATGATACGTCCTTAGTGGCTATGCGCAGCAATCGCGGCGCGGGCCGCATCAAGCAACGCCTGACCATCGATTCCGGCGCCGGCAACCTCGGCAATCCAGGCGGCGGTGACGGGGGTAGCGGCGGTCTCCCATCGGGTGGCCTCATCCTCGGACAGGGTAACGATGGAATTGCCCAGGTCTTCGGCAGCTTTGCGCGCGGGGATATCTTCGGCCTGCTGCAAACGCCCCGCCTCGGCCGAGAATGCCGCACCCGAGGCCGCGTCGATTACCGCCCTCAGATCGTCGGGCAGGCGGGCGTAGCTATCTTTGTTCATTGCCAGAATGAAGGTCGCAACATAGATGCCTTTACCGGGAAATTCGGTGTGGTTATGGACCAATTCCCCCACCTTGAGCGAGGCCGACACCTCCCACGGCAAGAGCGCGCCATCAATCACGCCTTTGGACAGCGCCTCGGGCACGGCAGGCACCGGCATTCCCACCGGCACCGCCCCCAGCGTCTCAAGCAGCATCGTCGTGGTGCGTGAGGGCGCGCGCAATGTCAGCCCGGCCATGTCTTCCAGCGTCCGCACCGGGCGCGCCGAATGGATCACGCCGCGCCCGTGCACCCAAGCGCCCAGCAGGTGCAGGTCTTTGAAATCCGTGTCTTTCATCTGCGATTGCGCCAGATCCCAATAGGCGGCGCTGGCGGCCTCGGCGTCAGTCACCAGAAACGGAAGCTCGAACACCTCGGTCCGGGGAAAGCGCCCAGGCGTATAGCCCGGCAGCGTCCAGACGATATCCACCACACCATCGACCACCTGATCGACCAGATCGGTGGGCTTGCCGCCCAGTTGCATCGAGGGGTAGCGCTCAATCTTGATACGCCCATCCGAGGCTTTCTCGATCCCGTCTGCCCAAGGCGTCAGGATATGAGCGGGAACAAAGCTTTGCTCGGGTAGGAACTGGTGCAGACGCAGCGTGACCTCTTGCGCGGTGGCAGGGGCGGCTAGGGCAAGGATCAGCGCGGCAAGGCGCGCGGCGGGGCGAAACAATGTCATCAGGCAGCTCCCATCAGATGGTGGCGCACTATGTTGGGGGGCGGGCGATCTGTCCACCACTTCGCGTGACCAATAGTCAATATCGCGTGCGAAAGGCCCCCTGATGCCCCCTCGCAACGCGCCCGCCTCTCTGGCAGGCTGCGCGGAAAAGAGAGGTGCGTGATGATTCCCGTTTTTGATGGCCATAACGATTTTCTGCTGTGGTTGATGCGCGAACCGGCACGGCGTGAAAAGATCTGGTTTCAGGGTAACCCCAAAGGCCAGATGGATCTGCCGCGCATCAAGGCGGGCGGATTCGCAGGCGGTTTCTTTGCGATCTACATCCCCTCGCCCGATGCGGGGTTTGACCATGACGCCGCGATGGACAACCCGCCCTATGCGCTGCCCCTGCCCGATCTGATACCTGCCGCCATAGCGCAGCCGATAGCCCTGACGATGCTGGGGCACCTGCTGTGGCTGGAGCGGACAGGAACACTGGCGATCTGCCGCACCGTCGCAGATATCCGCGCGGCAATGGTGGCGGGCAAGGTTGCCGCCGTGCTGCACTTTGAGGGGGCCGAGGCGATCGGCCCTGATCTGGACGCGCTGCATATCTGGCACGCGCTGGGGCTGCGCAGTCTGGGGCCGGTCTGGTCACGCCCCACCGTCTTTGGTCATGGCGTGCCGTTCGCGTTTCCATCGTCGCCCGATACCGGGCCGGGGTTGACCGAGGCGGGAAAACGGCTGGTCAGGGAATGCAACGAGCTGAAAATCATGCTGGATCTGTCGCATCTGAATGAGGCCGGGTTCAACGATGTGGCCGCCCTTTCGGACGCACCGTTGGTGGCAACCCATTCCAACGCCCATGCCATCACCTCCAGTTCGCGCAACCTGACCGACCGGCAGTTGGCGATGGTGCGCGATTCGGGCGGGGTCGTGGGGCTGAACTATGCCACCGCGTTCCTGTCACCCGAGGGGCGGCAGCGCCCGTTTACGGGCTGGGCGCCGGTGCTGCGTCACCTTGATCATCTGCTTTCTCTGCTGGGGGAAAACCATCTGGCGCTGGGATCAGACTTTGACGGCGCCACGCTGCCCGCCGATCTGGGCGATGTCGCCGGCCTGCCCCGGTTGTTGGCTGCAATGAAGGATCATGGTTATGGCAACGAATTAATTGAGAAAATTGCCTGTAAAAACTGGCTTTGCGTGCTGGAACGAACCTGGGGGGCCTAGCGACAGGTGCAGTTAACGTAACGACGCCCTAACAGATTTGTTGCAAGCCCGACGATTTAGAGCAAATCTGTTCAAAGCGAAGGTGCGGCGTCGGATGAACGTCACAAAAAGCATCTGTTGCAACGGTGCGCCCAAATACGGGCCCTGACATCCGCTAACGGGGAGACGATTTAGATGAAGATGAAACCGATGCACTGGCTTGCCGGCGCCGCAGCGCTGATGGCCTCAACGGCCCTTGTGCAGGCCCAGGATATGGCCACGCTGGAAGCGGCCGCAAAGGCCGAAGGCATGCTGACCACCGTTGCCCTGCCGCATGACTGGTGCGGCTATGGCGATGTGATTGCGGGCTTCAAGGCCAAATATCCCGAAATCACGGTGAATGAACTGAACCCGGACGCAGGTTCGGCGGATGAGATCGAGGCGATCAAGGCCAATCAGGGCAATACCGGCCCCCAAGCCCCCGATGTCATCGACGTGGGGCTGGCCTATGGCCCCTCGGCCAAGGCCGAAGGCCTGACGTTGCCTTACAAGGTGTCAACCTGGGATGAAATTCCCGATGCGGTGAAAGACGCCGATGGCCATTGGTACGGCGACTACTACGGCGTGATGGCCTTCATGGTGAACAAGGATCTGGTTGATAACACGCCGACCGACTGGCCAGACCTGCTAAAGCCGGAATACGCGAATGCGGTTGCCTTGGCCGGCGACCCGCGCGCCTCTAACCAGGCCATCCTGTCATTGCTGGCAGCGGGCATGTCGCGCGGCGGCACGGCAGGTAAAGACGCTGGCGATAAGGGCTTGGAATATTTTGCCGAGATGAACAAGGCCGGCAACTTCGTTCCGGTCATCGGCAAGGCGGGCACCCTGGCACAGGGCGCCACGCCGATCGTCATCATCTGGGACTACAACGCCCTGTCGGCACGCGATGCGCTTGCAGGTAACCCGCCGATTGACGTGATCATCCCGTCAACCGGCGTTCTGGCAGGCGTTTATGTGCAGGCAATCAGCGCCTACGCGCCCCACCCCAACGCCGCCAAACTTTGGATGGAGTATCTCTATTCCGATGAGGGGCAGTTGGGTTGGCTGAAGGGGTATTGCCACCCTGCCCGCTTTAACGCGATGGCTGCCGCTGGCAAGATCCCGGCCGAATTGCTGGAAGCCCTGCCCCCTGCCGCCGCCTATGAAGCGGCCTATTTCCCGACGCTGGAGGAGCAGGACGCCAGCAAGGAAGCCGTCACCGCCGGTTGGGATACGGTCGTTGGCACCAACGTCCAGTAAAGGGACGCGATAACACCGCCCGCCCCGGTATGCGCCGGGGCGCGCCCATAAAAATCCCACAGGAATAGCTAATGACCGCGCTACCCCCCACCGCGCCCCGCCCACGTCTGTCGATGACGTGGCTGGGCATCGTGCCTTTTGTCATCTTCGCGCTTTTGTTTCTGCTTTTACCCACGATGAAAATTGTGGTGGGCGCGTTTCAAAATGCCCAAGGTGAATTTACCTTTGCCAATGTCGCGCAGTTGTTTCAGGGCTCCATCCCGGCTTACTATCTCATATCAATAAAGATTTCGGTGGCGTCGTCGCTGTTTGGCTGCTTGATCGGGTTTGCCGTTGCGGCCTCGGTTACGCTGGGGGGGCTGCCAAAGGTCATCCGGGCGCCGCTGATGACGTTTTCGGGGGTCGCCTCCAACTTTGCGGGGGTGCCGTTGGCCTTTGCCTTTCTGGCGACATTGGGGCGGCTGGGGCTGGTCACGATGCTGCTGAAAAGCTGGTTTGGCATCAATATCTACGGGCTGGGTTTCAACCTTCTGTCGTTCTGGGGGCTGACCCTGACCTATCTGTTTTTCCAGATCCCGCTGATGATCCTGATCATCACCCCGGCATTGGACGGGCTAAAGCGCGAATGGAAAGAGGCCGCCAGCATTCTGGGCGCCACGGGGCCGCAATACTGGCGCATGGTGGCCCTTCCGATCCTGTTTCCGTCATTGCTGGGCACTTTTGCGCTGCTGTTTGCCAATTCATTCGGGGCAGTAGCCACGGCCTACGCGCTGACCGGATCGTCCATGTCGATCGTGCCGATCGTGCTGTTCGCGCAGATCCGTGGCGATGTGCTGCAAGACCCGCATCTGGGCTACGCGCTGGCCTTTGGCATGATCGTCGTCACCGGTGTTGCCAATGGCATCTACATCTGGCTGCGCACCCGCAGCGAAAGGTGGATGAAATGACCCGGATCTGGTCTTGGCTTGCGCTTGCGCTTGGGTTGGTTTATTTTTTCCTGCCGCTGATTGCCACGCTTGAGTTTTCGCTGAAAATGCGGCGCGGCGTCTATTCGCTCGATGCCTACCGTAAGGTGCTGGAGGATCCGCAATTTCGCGAAACCATCACCTATTCCGTGGTGATGGCGCTGATTACCATTGCTTTCGGGGTGCTTTTGGTGGTGCCAACCGCCTATTGGGTGCGCTTGAAACTACCAAGGCTGCGGCCGCTGGTCGAATTTGTCACCCTGCTGCCACTGGTAATTCCGGCGATTGTCATCGTGTTTGGTTATATCCGGCTTTTCAACACCTCTAGCTGGTTGCCAATGACCGGCACCGCCACCGGCACCAACCTTTTGCTGATGTTTGGCTACGCCACGCTGTCGCTGCCCTATATGTACCGCGCGGTTGACACCGGGCTGCGCACCATCGACGTCGCGACCCTGACCGAGGCGGCGCAGTCGCTGGGGGCGGGGTGGATTACCATTCTGGCAAAGGTGATCCTGCCCAACGTCCTGATCGCGGTGTTGTCGGGGGCATTTGTCACCTTCGCCATCGTGATGGGCGAATTCACCATGGCGGCGCTACTGAACCGCCCGGCCTTCGGGCCCTATATGCAACTGATGGGTGCCAACCGCGCCTATGAACCAGCCGCATTGGCGGTGATCGCGTTTGCGATTACCTGGGCCTGCATGGGGCTTATTCAACTGGTCACCCGGTTCTCCAAACACACGAAGGCGGCACGCTGATGTCATTTCTTAAAATCGCACATCTGGAGAAATTCTTTGGACCTATGCAGGTCGTCAAGGATTTCAACCTGACTGTTGAACAGGGGGAATTCGTTTCACTTTTAGGGCCCTCGGGCTGTGGCAAGACCACGGTCTTGCGAATGGTCGCGGGGTTTGAGGCACCCACATCGGGCGTCATCACGATCGAGGATCAGGATCTGGTCCGGCTGAAACCGAACCAACGCAATATCGGCATGGTGTTTCAGGCCTACGCGCTGTTTCCCAACCTGACAGTGGCGCAGAACGTGGGCTTTGGGCTGCGCGTCAAAGGCATGGCCCGCGCCAAGATTGGCGACCGGGTGACCGAGATGCTGGAATTGATCGGCCTGCCCGATCTGGCCAGCCGCTATCCCTACCAGCTATCGGGGGGGCAACAGCAGCGCGTGGCACTGGCGCGCGCACTGGCCGTGCGGCCCCATGTGCTACTGCTCGATGAGCCGCTATCAGCGCTGGACGCGAAAATCCGCGTCAGCCTCCGCAATGAGATCCGCCTGATTCAGAAGAAACTGGGGATCACCACGATCTTCGTGACCCACGATCAGGAAGAGGCCCTTTCCATGTCAGACCGCGTTGTGGTCATGCATCGGGGCATTGCAGACCAGGTCGGCACCCCGTTCGAGATTTACAATAAACCCGCCACGAAATTCGTTGCGAACTTTGTTGGCACCCTGAACACGCTGACCGCCGAGGTCACCAACCCGGCCTCTGGCAAGGTCCGCATTGGCAAGACCGAGGCCACCCTGGGGCGCCCGCTGCCCGCCGGCAAGGTCACGCTGGCGGTTCGCCCAGAGATGGTCAGCCTAGGGGTGACGCCGGGCCGTGAAACCGTTTTGCGTGGCAGGGTGGTCGAGGTCGACTTTCTCGGCTCGGTGATCCGGTTGCGCGGCGACATCGGGGGGGCGGTGCTGGCCTTTGACACGTTCAACAATTCCAGCACCCCGCCGCCGTCGGTCGGTGACACCGTGGACATGGCGCTGAACGCGGCCGATCTGCTGGTCTTGGCCGACTGATCGACGCTGGGCAGAAACCGCGGTGCGGTGTTATCTGGAGCGACGGAAAAAGCGCGCGCGGGCGTAAAGTTCTTCTAGCCGTTTCATCCGCGTGGCGGTTTCCTCCCACGTCAGGCTTTGCACCGCCGCCATCAGCGTTTCTACCAGAACCTGAATCGCCACGGTGCTGTCCCAGGCCGAGGGCACCTCGATCTGGGCCGAAAACCGAAACCGCGCATGGGCGGCGGCCGGGCTGACCCAAGGGTCGGTAATCAGCACCACCTCGGCGCCCTGTTCTGCTGCCATTTCAACTAGTTGCAGCACGTTGTTTTCATAACGGCGAATGTCGAAGGCCAGCAACACATCGCCTTCGCGCATCTCGATCATCGCAGCAGGCCAGGCGTTGGATACATCAGAAATCAGGCTCACGCCGGGGCGGATAACCTTCATATGGGTGACGAAATAGTTGGCCATTGCATAGGTGATGCGGCCCCCTGTGGCAAAAACCTTGCGCGAAGGGTCTGCCATCAGCGCCGCAGCGGCATCGAATTCGGCGTGGTCTATCTGCGCCAATGTGGCCTCCAGGTTGCCCAGGACCGAATTGGCAAAGCGATTGAGGATATGGGTGTCAGGCACGCCGCCTGCCCAGCGGTCATGTTTGGCCAGCGGCGAAACCAGCCGCTCTTCGACCTCGCTACGGATACCCGCCTGAAAGTCGGGATAGCCCTTGAAACCCAGCTTTTGCACCAGCCGCACAACGGTGGGTGATGAAACATCGGCCGCTTTTGCCAACGCCGTCACCGAGCCCAGCGCCGGCACCGGATAATGGCGCAGCAAGTGTGATGCCAATTGCCGCTCTGCCCGTGTCATCGCCTCAAAATCGGCGCGCAGGCGTTCTTCGATCGTCTTTTGCACAGTTACCACGTCGCATCCCTTTCGCTGCCATCAGGCGCGTTTACAAGAACAGTTTGTAACAGTCGCAAGCAAATTGAAATTATATTGACAGAATCCATTCCGCAGTGGACGCTCTGCAAAACAATAGACAAGAATCGACAGGGAACAACAATGTTACTGCCTACGCCCGACACGGTTGTATCCGTCGAAAACGTCGACGGGTGCCGGCCTTTTGTGATGGTCTGCGAACATGCCTCGAATGAATTTCCCGCGCCTTGGGGGGATCTGGGGCTAAGCGCAGAGCAGCGGCAGGCGCATATCGCCTGGGATCCGGGGGCGTTAAGTGTGGCGCGGGGGCTGGCGTGGCGGCTGGACGGGCCCTTGATAGCGGCCAAGGTGTCGCGGCTGATCTATGATCTGAACCGCCCGCCCCACGCGCCCAGCGCCATGGCTGCCCGTAGCGAGCGGCACGACATTCCGGGCAACGCCGCGCTGTCACCAACAGACCGTCTGGCCCGATCCAACGCGATATATTTGCCGTTTCACGCGCGGGTGCGCGCCGAGCTTGTGCGCCGGCTGGCGCAGGGGCAAAGCCCGATTCTGGTAACGGTGCACAGCTTTACCCCGGTTTATGACGGCCAGCCCCGGTCGGTCGAACTTGGCGTCATCCATGACGCCGCCCCCGACCTGGCCCAAGCCGTTCTGGCCGAGGCGAAGGCGCAAACGATTATGACATCGCGGCTGAACGAGCCCTATAGCGCCGCTGATGGGGTCACGCACACCCTTGCCCTGCACGCAACCCCGTTGGGCCTGCTCAATGTCATGCTTGAGATCCGCAACGACCTGATCGCCACCCCCGAATCCCAAAACGAGATGGCCGCCGAGCTGGCCCCGGTGCTGATGCGCGCCCTTAATCGGCTGGAGGGGGCCTGATGCCGCAATGGATCAGAACCTATGTCCGCGTGGTCGAGACGGTGAATTACCGCGTCGGACGGTTTGCGATGTATCTGCTGTTCGTGATGATGGGGGTGTTGATGTGGTCATCGGCCAGCAAGGTGGTGCATCTGCCCGCCAACTGGACGCTGGAAATGGCGCAGTTCACGCTGGTGGCCTATTACCTGCTGGGGGCGCCCTATTCGTTACAACTGGGCACCAATGTGCGCATGGATCTGCTTTATGCGCGGCTTAATCTGCGTACGCAGGCGTTGTGGGACGTGTTCACCATTTTCGCGCTGCTCTTTTACCTCTGCGTCATGCTTTACGGCGCGGTTGAAAGCACCGCCTATGCGTTTGAGGTGGGCGAACGCAGCCCCACGGCCTGGCGCCCCTATATGTGGCCGATCAAGGTAATTATCTGTTCCAGTTTTGTGCTGATGATCCTTCAGGCACTGGTTCATCTGTTCC
>NZ_JBLJBV010000029.1:0-86729 GCF_047638075.1 Phaeovulum sp. | reverse complement strand
GGCCAACGCGCCCCGGCAACCGCCAGCTATGTTGAAAGCGCGGCTGCCGGGGCGCTTGGTGCGCCGCCACGTGGCCTACTTTTGCGCCGCCACGTGGCCTACTTTTGCGCCGCCACGTGGCCGGTTTTTACTCCGCCGTTGACAATCTGCCTTAAAGTGCCACTTTTGGGGCTTCTCATGCGAGCATAGGAGTCGTATTTCCTGTACGAGCGGACCTCTTTTGTGTGGCAGTTTTGGAGAAAATGAAAAAACCCCTTAAAATCATAAAAATTGACTTTTAGGGGTTGACGAATGGTGCCCAGGAGAGGACTCGAACCTCCACGCCTTGCGGCACACGGACCTGAACCGTGCGCGTCTACCAATTCCGCCACCTGGGCAGGTGTCGTGACGCGGCTTCTACGAGGGTGTGTGGGTGCTGTCAACGGGGTCTGAAAAGAATTTTGTGGGCCATGGGTATGCTTGCCCGTTTACCCTTGTTTGATGGGGGGCTAGGCGCTAATCAGACTGAGGATTTTCTATGAAAGGCAGGCACCCATGTCAAAGCTGGTCACGATCTATGGCGGTTCGGGGTTTGTCGGGCGCTATGTCGCGCGGCGGATGGCAAAGGCGGGCTGGCGCGTTCGCGTGGCTGTGCGGCGCCCCAACGAGGCGATGTTCGTGCGCCAATACGGTGCCGTCGGTCAGGTAGAGCCGGTGCTTTGCAATATCCGTGATGACAACTCGGTCGCCGCGGCAATGGCGGGTGCGGATGCGGTGGTGAACTGCGTGGGCATTTTGGTACGAGACGGCAAGAACCGCTTTGACGCAGTGCAGACCGAAGGTGCGGCGCGCGTCGCGCGGTTGGCGGCGGCCGAAGGCGTTGCGCGCCTGGTTCATATCTCTGCGATCGGCTCGGATGCAGACGCGGCTAGCGATTATGCGCGGACCAAGGCGGGAGGCGAGGCCGCAGTGCTGAACGCATTCCCTAGCGCGGTTATTTTGCGTCCTTCCATCATGTTCGGCCCGGAAGACAAGTTCTTCAATCGCTTTGCCATGATGACCCGTTTTGGCGTTGTCCTACCGGTCGTGGGCGCAAATACGCTGTTCCAGCCGGTCTATGTCGACGACGTGGCACAGGCCGCCGTGGCGGGTGTCATGGGCGCGGCCGGGGGTGTTTATGAACTGGGCGGCCCCGATGTGCGTAGCTTTCGCGATCTGATGGCCGATATGCTGGGCATCATCAACCGGCGTCGGCTGGTGCTGAATGTCCCGTTCTGGGTCGCGCGGATCATGGGGGCAGGCTTTGACTTTTTGCAGTGGGTCACCGGCGGGTTGATCACCAACCATGTGCTGACCCGCGATCAGGTAAAGAACCTGCGCAATGACAATGTGGTGGCACCTGGGGCAAAGGGCTTTGCCGAACTGGGGATTCAGCCTACGCCGATGGCGGCGGTATTGCCTGACTATCTGTGGCGCTTTCGCCCCAGTGGCCAGTATGACGCTATCAACGCCTCGGCCCAGAATCTACGCAAGCTGTCATAAATGGATCAGACGACGCTTGTCGCTGCTCTCCTTGGGTTGCTTGAGGGTCTTACAGAGTTTATTCCGGTATCCTCAACGGGGCATGTGCTCTTGGCCGGGCATTTTCTGGGCTTTCAATCTACCGGCAAGGCGTTTGAGGTGCTGATCCAGCTGGGCGCCATCCTGGCAATCCTGGGTGTTTACGCAAAACGGTTGGTCGCGATTTTCACATCTGCACCGCATGATCCTGCGGCACGGCAGTTCATTGCGTCGATTTTAATTGCATTCCTGCCCGCTGTTGTCGTGGGTGTTCTTGCGCATGATTTTATAAAGACGGTGATGTTTGAAAGCCCCCTGCTGATTGCGATCATGCTGGTGATTGGGGGGGTTATTTTGCTGGTGGTGGATCGGCTGGATCAAAACCCAAGCCACCATGACGCCATGGAACTTCCCTTGGGGATGTCACTGAAAATTGGTGTTATTCAATGCCTTGCGATGATACCGGGGGTATCGCGGTCGGGGGCGACCATTGTCGGCGCGATGGCGTTGGGCGCCAGCAAACGTGCCGCCGCAGAATTTTCCTTTTTCCTGTCAATGCCGACAATGGCCGGAGCCTTTGCCTATGATCTATGGAAAAATCGTGATGTTCTAAGTGCGGCGGATTTGGGTACGATTTCCGTAGGTTTTGTCTTTGCGTTCATTGCCGCGCTGGTCGTGGTGCGGGGGCTGTTGGATTATGTCAGCCGCCACGGGTATGTGCTGTTCGGTTGGTGGCGGATTATCGTTGGAGTTGCGGTTTTGTTAGCTATTTCAATGGGATATTAAATATAAGTCAACAAAACTTACCTAAATTTAGCTAGCGTATCAAGAAATTCTATAATTCTCCCCAAAAAAGCGACATTTAGGTAAGCACTGCTGCCTTTTATTTATCCCACCCATGGTATAACACGGCGCGTCGGATACTTCACAGGAAGGCGCAGCCATGGCTTTGCAACGTATGCTCAAATTTGTGACGACGGCCAAAGAGATGCCCGAGAAGCGGGATGCCAGCGTACGCGCCACCGATTTTAGCGAAATTTACCGTGAATTTGCCGCTGCCAAGGCCGCCGAGCAGGCCAGCCGGTGCAGCCAATGTGGCGTTCCTTTTTGCCAAAGCCATTGTCCCTTGCATAACAATATCCCGGACTGGCTGCGCCTTACTGCCGAGGGGCGATTGCAAGAGGCGTATGAGCTAAGTCAGGCGACTAATACCTTTCCCGAAATCTGTGGCCGGATCTGCCCACAGGACCGGTTATGCGAAGGCAACTGCGTGATCGAACAATCGGGCCACGGCACCGTGACGATCGGCGCGGTTGAGAAATACCTTACCGATACGGCTTGGGACATGGGCTGGGTCAAGCCGATCAAGCCGGCGGCGGAACGTGCTGAATCTGTCGGGATTATCGGCGCGGGCCCGGCGGGCCTTGCGGCGGCAGATGTGCTGCGGCGGGCGGGGGTGCAGGTGACGGTCTATGACCGCTATGACCGCGCCGGCGGGCTGATGACCTACGGGATTCCGGGTTTCAAGCTGGAAAAAGACGTGGTGATGAACCGCATCACCCAGTTGGAACAGGCGGGTGTGCAATTGGTCCTGAACTGCACGGTTGGGGTTGATATCTCGTTCGATGCCATCCGTGGAAAACATGATGCGGTGCTGATTGCGACCGGCGTTTACAAGACCCGCGATCTTGATCACCCGGGCGTTAAGGCGGCAGGTATCGTGCGGGCCATTGACTATCTGACGGCCTCAAATCGAAAATCTTTTGGCGATGAAGTGCCCGAGTTTGACAGCGGCGAGTTGAACGCCAACGGCAAGCGCGTGGTGGTGGTCGGTGGCGGCGATACGGCGATGGACTGTCTGCGCACCGCCCTCAGGCAAGGCGCGGTCAGCGTGAAATGCCTCTACCGCCGCGACCGGGCAAATATGCCGGGTAGCCAACGCGAAGTGCAAAACGCCGAGGAAGAAGGCGTAGAATTTGTCTGGATGACCACCCCAACAGGCTTTGCCGGCAATCCGGTCTCAACCGTCATCGTGCAGCAGATGCGCCTGGGGGCGCCCGATGCGACGGGCCGTCAGGCGCCCGAGGTCATAGAGGGTGCCGACTATGAGGAAGACGCCGATCTGGTCATCAAGGCGTTAGGCTTTGAGCCAGAGCCGCTACCCGCGCTCTGGGGTGTCGACGCGCTGGAGGTGACGCGCTGGGGCACGGTGAAGGCCGATTTTCAGACCCATGCAACCAGCCTTCCGGGCGTCTATGCGGTGGGCGACATCGTGCGCGGTGCAAGCCTTGTGGTCTGGGCCATCCGCGATGGGCGCGAGGCCGGGGGTGCGATGCTGGCCTATCTGGCCGAGGCAACACAGGTCGCCGCCCAGTGAGTCACAGCCCGTGCAGAAGGCGGACACAACATGCCGCTACGCGCGCCGGTTATTGGGTAAGCCATACTGACGCAAAATATTACGAAAGGGTTAAGGCGATGCAACAGGGATTGGCAATCTTGATATTGGCGGCCGCTTTTGCCCCGGCGGCAGAGGCCAGCGTCTTTGCCCCACCAAAAGGCTGCCAGCTTACGCTGACGGTGCAGATGCGCCAATGTCAGGTCGCCAATCACTATACCTGCGCCGACGATACGCCGGGCGACCGCTGGATATCCTACGCCGATGGCAGCGGTGTGTTCTTTACCAGCCGGATCGACACTGAAACCCGCTGGATGGAAAGCATCAGCCACGAAACCGGCGAGATCGACCTTTTGGAGCCGCGTGCGCCGGACCACGCTTCGTTCAGCACGCTGCTGGCGACGGGGCGCGACGACTATGAGTTTTACACCCAAAGCAACTATGGCGAGCGCCGCCGCTATGCGGGGCATGACCAGTTGACCGGCGAAACCGTGGTGATTGACGGCGTTCCGCTGGAACGCGCCACGTTCGATCTGTCGTCTTATGACGAGGCGGGAAATTTCGTGTCGCGGCGGGTGGGCGATCAATACATCAGCCGCGACTGGCGAATGTTCTTTTCCAACGTGGAAACCTTTGAAAATGCGTTCGGTGACAGCGTGAAGACAGCGCAGCCGCCGGTAACGTTTTCGCGCCCGGGCGATAGGGGTTTTGGCAACGCCGAGCCTGAATTTGACTGCAACGTGCTGATGACACGCGCGCCTGTCGCCCCTATCCAACCCGCCCTTTGAGGAGGCACTTTGATGACCGAATTTGACGCCAACTGGGTTGCCGCTGAGGAAGCCAAGCGCAAGTGGATGGATGAAAACAGCCTTTACAAGGCCGATGACGAACATGCGTCATGCGGGGTCGGACTGGTGGTCTCGGTCGATGGTCAGCCCAGCCGCCGGGTGGTCGAAAACGGGATCGAGGCGCTAAAGGCCGTTTGGCACCGGGGCGCCGTGGATGCCGATGGCAAGACCGGTGACGGCGCGGGGATTCATGTGCAAATTCCGGTGCCGTTTTTCTACGATCAGGTGCGCCGCACCGGGCACGAGCCGGATATGGGCAAGCGCATCGCCGTGGGGCAGGTGTTCTTGCCGCGCACCGATTTTGCGGCGCAGGAACGCTGCCGCACGATACTGGAAACCGAAGTGCTGCGGATGGGCCACTATATCTATGGCTGGCGGCATGTGCCGGTGAATACCGAAGTGCTGGGCGAAAAGGCCAACGCGACCCGCCCCGAGATTGAACAGATCCTGATCCGCTGCGACCGCGACATCGACGAAGAGCAGTTTGAACGCGAGTTGTACATCATCCGCCGCCGGATCGAAAAAGCGGCGCTGGCGGCGAATATTTACGGGCTTTACCTGTGCAGCTTGTCGTGCCGCAGCATCATCTACAAAGGCATGATGCTGGCCGAACAGGTGGCGGTGTTCTACCCCGATCTGATGGATGAGCGGTTCGAATCGGCCTTTGCGATTTACCACCAGCGCTATTCGACCAACACGTTTCCGCAGTGGTGGCTGGCGCAGCCGTTCCGCATGTTGGCCCATAACGGCGAAATCAACACCCTGAAGGGCAACGTCAACTGGATGAAAAGCCACGAAATCCGGATGGCCAGCAGCGCCTTTGGCGACGCGGCCGAGGATATCAAGCCGATCATCCCGGCTGGTACCTCGGACAGTGGCGCGCTGGATGCGGTGTTTGAGGTGATGGTACGTTCAGGGCGCAGCGCGCCGATGACCAAGACGATGATGGTGCCCGAAGCCTGGTCAAAGGCCGTGACCGAAATCCCGAAGGCCTGGGCCGATATGTATGCCTATTGCAACGCCGTGATGGAGCCATGGGACGGCCCCGCCGCACTGGCCATGACCGATGGCCGCTGGGTTTGCGGCGGACTGGACCGTAACGGGCTGCGTCCGATGCGCTATGTGCTGACCGGCGACGGGTTGCTGATTGCCGGGTCCGAGGTCGGCATGGTGCCGGTTGACGAATATACCGTGGTGGAAAAGGGCGCGCTGGGACCGGGGCAGATGATTGCCGTCGATATGAAGGACGGCAAACTATACCGCGACACCGCGATCAAGAACCGTTTGGCCAACAGCCAGCCCTTTGGCGAGTGGATCAAACAGATCACCGAACTTAGCGCCGCACTGGACGCACTGCCTGAAACCGCGATGTTCACCGGGGCTGAACTGCGCAAACGCCAGATCGCCGCAGGTTACAGCGTTGAAGAGCTGGAGCAGGTTCTGGCCACGATGGCCGAGGATGGCAAGGAAATGATCGCCAGTATGGGCGATGATACCCCGGCCGCCGTTCTGTCAAAGCAATACCGCCCGCTAAGCCACTTTTTCCGGCAAAACTTTAGCCAGGTCACCAACCCGCCGATTGACAGCCTGCGCGAAAGCCGGGTGATGAGCCTGAAAACGCGGTTCGGCAACCTCAAGAACGTGCTGGAGGAAGACAGAAACCAGACCGAGATTCTGGCTCTGGACAGCCCGTTCGTCGCAAACGCGGAATTTGACGCGATGGTGGCGCAGTTCGGGCAGCGCGTCGGGGTGATTGACTGCACCTTCCCGCAGGGCGGCGGGCCAGAGACACTGCACGACGCGCTGGAACGAATCCGCCATGAGGCCGAAGATGCGGTGCGGTCGGGCGCGACTCATATTGTGTTGAGCGATGAGCATCAGGGCGCGGACCGCGTGGCGCTGCCGATGATTTTGGCCACCAGTGCGGTGCATAGCTGGCTGACCCGCAAGGGGCTGCGCACCTTTACCAGCATCAACGTGCGGGCCGCTGAATGTATCGACCCGCATTACTTTGCGGTGCTGATCGGCTGCGGCGCGACCACGGTGAACGCCTATCTGGCGCAAGACAGCATCAGTGACCGGATCGAGCGGGGCCTGATCGAGGGCACCCTGGTCGAGGCGATGCGCCGTTACCGCGCTGCGGTGGATAGCGGTCTTTTGAAGATCATGTCGAAGATGGGGATTTCGGTTCTGTCGTCCTATCGTGGCGGGCTTAACTTTGAGGCGGTGGGGCTAAGCCGGGCGATGGTGGCCGAATATTTCCCCGGCATGCATAGCCGCATATCCGGGATCGGCCTGCACGGAATTCAGCGCAAGATCGAAGAGGTCCATGCGCGCGGCTGGCTGGGCGGCAGTGAAATTCTGCCGATTGGCGGCTTTTACAAGGCACGGCGCACCGGTGAAAAGCACGCTTGGGAAGCGCAGACGATGCAAATGCTGCAAACGGCCTGCGAACGCGCCAGCTATGATCTGTGGAAACAGTATTCCGCGATGATGCGGTCAAACCCACCGATCCATATCCGTGATTTGCTGGACATCAAGCCGCTGCACCAGGCGGTGCCGATCGAAGAGGTGGAAAGCATCACCTCGATCCGCAAACGGTTTGTGACGCCGGGGATGAGCCTTGGCGCGCTATCGCCCGAGGCCCACAAGCTGCTGAACGTGGCCATGAACCGCATTGGCGCGAAATCCGACAGTGGCGAGGGCGGCGAAGACCCGGCGCATTTCGTGCCGGAACCCAATGGCGACAACCCCAGCGCCAAGATCAAGCAGGTGGCCTCGGGCCGGTTTGGTGTGACGGCGGAATATCTGAACGCCTGCGAAGAGCTGGAAATCAAGGTGGCGCAGGGCGCAAAACCCGGCGAGGGCGGCCAGTTACCGGGGATGAAGGTCACTGCGCTGATCGCGCGGTTGCGCCATTCAACGCCCGGCGTCACGCTGATTTCGCCACCGCCGCACCACGACATCTACAGTATCGAAGACCTTGCGCAGCTGATCTATGACCTCAAGCAGATCAACCCGCGCGCCAAGGTGACGGTCAAGCTGGTGGCCTCGTCCGGGGTGGGCACGATTGCCGCCGGGGTGGCCAAGGCCAAGGCCGATGTGATCCTGATTTCAGGGCATAACGGCGGCACCGGGGCCAGCCCGGCGACCAGCATCAAATACGCGGGCCTGCCGTGGGAAATGGGCCTGACCGAGGCGCATCAGGTTCTGGCGATGAACAAGCTGCGGGAACGGGTGACGCTGCGCACCGATGGCGGGCTTCGGACCGGGCGCGATGTTGTGATGGCGGCCATGATGGGCGCCGAGGAATACGGTATCGGCACCGCTGCGCTGATCTCGATGGGCTGCATCATGGTGCGCCAGTGCCAGTCGAACACCTGCCCGGTGGGCGTGTGTACGCAGGACCCGAAATTGCGCGCCATGTTCAACGGCACCGCCGACAAGGTGGTGAACCTGATCACCTTCTACGCGCAAGAGGTGCGCGAGATACTGGCCAGCATCGGCGCGCGCAGTCTGGATGAGGTGATTGGCCGGGCGGATCTGCTGACGCAGGTCAGCCGCGGCTCGGCGCATCTGGACGATCTGGACCTGAACCCGCTGCTGATTACCGTCGATGGCTGGGACAAGATCGTCTACGACCGCTCAAAACCGCGCAACCATGTGCCCGACACGCTGGACGCCGAGATTATTCGTGATGGCGCGCGCTTCTTTGAGGACGGTGAAAAGATGCAGCTCAGCTATGCCGTGCGCAACACGCACCGCACCATCGGCACCCGCGCCAGCAGCCATATCGTGCGCAAATTCGGCATGCGCAACGCGCTTCAGCCCGACCATCTGACGGTTAAACTGACCGGGTCTTGCGGCCAAAGTCTGGGCGCCT
Organism: Phaeovulum sp.; assembly: GCF_047638075.1. Lineage (NCBI taxonomy): Bacteria > Pseudomonadati > Pseudomonadota > Alphaproteobacteria > Rhodobacterales > Paracoccaceae > Phaeovulum > Phaeovulum sp. The sequence goes on along the minus strand of NZ_JBLJBV010000029.1, from coordinate 78,064 downwards.
TTGCGGCGCCGGGGCTGAAGATAGAGGTGTCGGGTGATGCCAATGACTATGTGGGCAAGGGGCTGTCGGGGGGCACGATCGTGGTGCGCCCGCCTATGGGCAGCCCGCTGATCGCCAGCGATAACACGATCATCGGCAATACCGTGCTATACGGCGCGACCGAGGGCTATCTGTTCGCAGCAGGCCGCGCGGGCGAGCGGTTCGCGGTGCGCAATTCCGGCGCCAAGGTGGTGGTCGAGGGCTGTGGTACCAACGGTTGCGAATATATGACCGGCGGCGTGGCGGTAATTCTGGGCCGGATCGGCGCGAACTTCGGCGCCGGGATGACGGGCGGCATGGCCTATCTTTATGACCCGGATGGCTGTGCGGTGGATCATATGAACCCTGAGGGGCTTGTGACCTGCGCTGTCAGCCACCCGCATTGGGAAGCGCAGCTTAAATCACTGGTCGAGCGGCACGCGCATGAAACCGGTAGCCTGAAAGCCGCGGGCATCTTGCAAGACTGGGCGACGGAATGTGCCCATTTCTTGCAGGTGTGCCCAACTGAAATGCTGGTGCATCTGACCCACCCGTTAGGGGTAGAGCCGCAGGCGATGCCCGCGCAATAGGTAGCCACGCGTCAGTAAGATTGTTTCGCCCGTATCACCAGATGCGGGCGTTTCGCGTGGCATTCTGGCGCGAGTTGATGCGCAGCAACCGGGGTTGGCTCACCTCGTGGCTTGACCACCCCCCCTTGGCCGTGACTTATGGCGCGATGGCGCGAAAGACGAAAAAATCCGCGAAGAAACCCTCTGTGACCAGCAAAGCGGTGGCAGTGCTTTGGCATATGCCGCTGGCATGGGCGCTGCGTTGGCTGGGCCGTGCGGCGCTGGTCTGGCTTGCGGCGCTTTTGGCGATGGTGGTGCTATATACCTTTGTCAATCCGCCGACGACGTGGACGATGGTGGGCGAATACCGCCGACTTGGCGCGATTGACCGGCAATGGGCGCCGCTGGACGAGATTGCCCCGGTGATGGCGCGGTCCGTGGTGGCGGCCGAGGACGCGAATTTTTGCCAGCACTGGGGCTTTGACATGCGCGCGATTCGCGCGGCGATGGATAAGGGCGGCACGCGCGGCGCCTCGACGCTAAGCCAGCAGGTCGCCAAGAACGTGTTCTTATGGCAAACGCGCAGTTGGCCGCGAAAGGCGCTGGAGGCGATGATAACCCCGGCGGTCGAGATAATCTGGTCAAAACGCCGGATCATCGAGGTCTATCTGAATGTCGCGGAATTTGACGAAGGGGTGTTTGGCGTCAACGCCGCCGCGTTCCGCTATTTCCGCACAACCCCGGATAAGCTGACAGCGCGTCAGGCGGCACTTTTGGCCGCCATATTGCCCGACCCAAAGAATCGTAGCGCAGCCCAGCCCAGCAGCTTTGTCACGCGTCGGGCGCGGTCAATCGAGGACGGGGCGGAAACGATCCGGCGCGATGGTCGCGCCAGTTGTTTTGAATGATCGCTCTGCGTCGCGTCCGACCTGTCAGACGCGGGTATACTTTGTAGAACCACGCGGGCGCGAAATGGGCACCTCTTCGTGAAGAAGAACCGAAAAGGTCACACGAACGCGGTTATCTTCAAGCCAATCCCTGATCTCATCCCAGATCGCATCAGGGCTGCATTGGCGGTAGCTGAGCGCGTCCATCATACGCAAACGCAGATCAGCCGGAATGGATTCGGGCCATTGGGCAGTATCGCCATAAACCTTGTTATCGAAGAATTGCTCAGACATGTGCACGTCTCTGGTTGAAAGAAAATTGAAACAGGCGGCACGAATACTCTCGATACCATGTCTGCAAGCGTCAGCAGACGGGACACAGTGATGGTTGTCAGGGTCTGACAGCACTACCAACACGTTTACATCTCATGACATCCATTAAGGCACAACCTCAGGGCAAGTTGCAACCTTATTTTCGCCATATGGATGAAGCCTGAAATCGCCTCTTTCCCGAACCGGCATTGATCCATTGCGGCCACGGGGCTATCACAGGGGCAACCCCGTGAAGGAACTGCCGATGAACCGCCTTTACCATGTTGCGCTGTCACCATTTTGCCGCAAGGTCCGCCTGACACTGGCGGAAAAGAAAATCGAGGTGGAACTGGTCGAGGAACGCTATTGGGAACGCGCACCCGACTTTCTACGCCGCAACCCGGCGGGCAAGGTGCCAGTGCTGAAAATGGAGAGCCGTACGCTAAGCGAAAGCCAGGCAATCTGCGAATATATCGATGAAACCGTGCCAACCCCACCCCTGATGCCGCGCGATCCCGACAGCCGCTATGAGGTGCGCCGCCTTTGCGCCTGGTTTGATGACAAATTCAACACCGAGGTAACGGCGAAGGTGATGGGCGAACGGGTCTGGAAAAAGATCATGAAGAAGGGCTACCCTGATAGCAAGAACGTCAAGGAAGGGCTGGCCGCGACAAAGTTTCATCTGGACTATATGGGCTGGCTTTTGGACCAACGGCGCTGGTTGGCGGGCGACGCAATGACGTTGGCAGACTTTACCGCCGCTGCGCATCTTAGCTGTCTGGACTATATATCCGATGTGGATTGGGACCGATCTGCCGCGGTCAAGGACTGGTACGCCAAGATCAAGTCGCGCCCCGCGTTCCGGTCTTTGCTGGCAGACCATCTGCCCGGCCTGCCACCCGCGCCGCAATATGCCGAACTGGATTTTTAGGGCCGGCCGGGTAAGCCATGGGTGCCGCCTGGCCGCGGCGATCTGTTCGGTCACAGGGAAAGGGATGGGTTCGTGTCTGATCTGAAGGCACTGTTGGTCGCGCGGGCGCTGGAGGAAGGGTTTTCCAAGGCGCGGGTTTGCCGCCCCGATGCCGCACCGCAAACCGCAGCGCGGCTGGCGACCTACGTCGAGGCCGGGCGGCATGGTCAGATGGGTTGGATGGCCGAACGCATGGGCTGGCGCGGCGATGCAGCGGCCCTTTGGCCCGAAGCGCGATCCGTGCTGATGTTGGCCGAGGTTTATACGCCAAAGGGCGATCCAATGGCGGTCTTGAACGAACCAGACCACGGCGCGATTTCGGTTTACGCGCAGGGCAAGGATTACCACGATATCGTCAAGCGCCGGTTAAAGCGGCTGGGGCGGTGGTTTGTGGATGTGGCCGCGAAAGAGGGGGCCGGGTCCGAGATCAAGGTTTTTGTCGATACCGCGCCGGTGATGGAAAAGCCGCTGGCCGAGGCGGCGGGGCTGGGCTGGCAGGGCAAGCATACCAACCTTTTGGCGCGCGACTTGGGTAGCTGGTTCTTTCTGGGGGCGATTTTCACCACCGCCGAGCTGGAGCCGGACCCCCCCGAAACCAGCCATTGCGGGGCCTGCCGCGCATGTCTGGATGCATGTCCGACCGGGGCGTTTCCGGCCCCCTATCAGCTGGATGCGCGGCGCTGCATTTCCTATCTGACGATCGAGCATAAAGGCCCGGTCGATCTGGAATTGCGGGCGCGGATGGGCAACCGGATCTATGGCTGCGACGATTGTCTGGCCATTTGTCCCTGGAACAAGTTTGCCGCTGATGCGCATGAAATGGGCTATTTGCCGCGTGCCGAGGTACCGCTTTTGGCGGAGTTGGCGGTTTTGGATGACGCGGCCTTTCGCGAGCGGTTCGCGGGCAGTCCGGTCAAGCGGATCGGGCGGGACCGAATGGTTAGAAACGTGCTTTATGCGATCGGAAATTCAGGCGATGCACGGCTTCGCAGCGTGGCCGAGGCGTTGCGTGCGGACGCTGATCCGGCAGTGGCCGACGCGGCGGAATGGGCGGTGGTGCGGCTGGCGGCGATAGGATTGTGACGCAATGGCGCGCCGGAAAATGGTTTTGCCCCGGCTTTGGGGCGTGGCATGATGTGCGGGATTTCCCTTGTGAAACACAGTCGCTAACGTAGCCTCATGTCACCAGTTCGCGGAATATTGTTCAAGCTTGGCTCAGTCGTGGTGTTTATCGCCATGGCGGCGCTGATCAAGACCGTCTCGGGGCATGTGCCGCCGGGGCAAGCCGTATTTTTTCGGTCATTCTTTGCTATTCCGGTAATTTTGGCGTGGCTGGCGATACGCCGCGAATTGACCACCGGGCTGAAAGTGGCAAGCCCTCTGGGCCATGTCTGGCGCGGGGTGATGGGAATCATGGCGATGGGGTTTGGTTTTGCCGGGCTGGGAATGCTGCCGCTGCCTGAGGTCACCGCGATTGGCTATGCGGCACCATTGTTGACGGTGATCTTTGCGGCGATGTTTCTGGGTGAGGAGGTGCGGGCCTTTCGTCTGTCCGCGGTGGCGCTGGGGATGGTGGGCGTGCTGATCGTATTGTCGCCGCGGTTGACCACGGTGCAGACCGCCTCGGACCGTGAAACGCTGGGCGCCATGGTGGTGCTGATCGGGGCGGCCTGTGCCGCGTTGGCGCAGGTTTTCGTGCGCAAGATGGTTGCGACCGAACGGACCAGCGCGATTGTATTCTGGTTTTCGCTGACCTCTGCGGGATTGGCGCTGATAACGGTGCCGTTTGGTTGGGTGGTGCCGACACCGGGCGAGGCGGCGTTACTGGTATTGGCGGGGCTGCTGGGGGGATTCGGGCAGATTTTCCTGACCTCGGGCTACCGCCATGCCGACGCCAGCATTATCGCGCCATTTGAATATGCCTCGATGATTTTTGCGCTGGCGATTGGGTATTTTGTGTTTGAAGAAGTGCCGACATTGGTGATGCTTGGCGGGGCAGCCATAGTCATTTCCGCCGGGGTGCTGATCATCTGGCGCGAACGCCAGCTGGGGCTGGAACGCGCAAAACAGCGCCGGGCAATGACGCCGCAGGGGTGAAATCAGCCGCAGATTGTGCTACAAGGGCACCAAGGTAGATCCTGGGAGGATACCATGAGCCGACATATAACCGACCATGAGCGTGACACCAAAGCCAACAGCCGGATCGCGGCCTATCTGAAACTGGAGCGCGCAGAATGGCGACATCCGGCCCTGCGTGTGCTGCATGAACGCGGCACCCACGCTGCCGAAGCCGGGCGGCGCACCGCCCAGTTTGCGCGAATCGAACGGGGCCAGGAGGCGTAAACACCGCATTCAAAACGCCATTGCCGGGGGTAAGGGGCGCTGGGCCGCGCCCCTTTGCCGTTAGCGGCGCACCAACGCCTCGTATTCGGTGGCGATGTCACGGGTCAGGGCGCCCACCTCAAACGTGTAGTCACCGATCTGGCCCACCGGGGTAACCTCGGCGGCGGTGCCGGTCAGCCAACACTGTTCAAACCCTTCCAGTTCGGACGCCTCGATATAGCGTTCGTGAACGGTGATTCCTTTTGCGCGCAGCATCCCGATGACGGTTTGCCGGGTGATGCCGTTCAAGATTGCGTCCGCTAGCGGGGTATGCACTTCGCCGTCTTTCACGAAGAAGATATTGGCGCCGGTCGCTTCAGCGACATAGCCGCGATAATCGAACATCATCGCATCGGAACAGCCCTTCGCCTCGGCGGCGTGTTTGGACATGGTGCAGATCATGTAAAGACCGGCGGCTTTGGCAGCCGACGGAATGGTTTCAGGTGACGGCCGCTTCCATTTCGAGATGTCGAGCTTGGCGCCCTTCATCTTGGCGTCGCCGTAATAGGCGCCCCAGGTCCAGACGGCGATGGCCAGATGCACGGGGTTACGCTTGGCCGCGACGCCCATATCCTCGCCCGAGCCGCGCCACGCAAGGGGGCGGACATAGGCATCGGTCAGGCCATTGGCATCAAGGGTGGCGCGCTTGGCCTCTTCGATCTGGGCGATGGTGTAGGGTATCGGCATGTCCAGCAATTCGCCCGATTTCAGCAAGCGCTGGGAATGTTCAAGCGATTTGAATATCTTGCCATTATAACACCGCTCACCCTCAAACACCGAGGACGCGTAATGCAGTGCATGGGTAAGGATATGGACCTTGGCATCACGCCAGTCGATCAGCTTGCCATCCATCCAGATCTTACCATCACGATCATCGTACCCGCCAGCCATTTCAACCCCTTTCGATTGCGTCTAAATTGCGAAAGTTGCGCGATATTGGTCCGTTTCGGACATAATATTGCGTAAAATCTGCAGATCGGTAACAATTGATTCTTGGAAAGTCAACGAGGCTGACGTAAAATTGACGCGAACAAGGGGGCGATCATGGCCGATACTGGCATTACGGGTAGCGAAAGCCTGCTTTTCCTGACCGATGAGCAATTGCGCAAAGGCATTGAGGCGATGTTTTTTGCCTATCGCGGCTTTACGGCCGACCCGGACCGAATTTTGGATCAGCACACCTATGGCCGCGCGCATCACCGGGCGATCCATTTCATCAACCGCCAGCCGGGGCTGACGGTGACGACGCTGCTGGCGGTGCTGGGTGTCACAAAGCAAAGCCTGAACCGGGTCTTGCGCACCCTTATCGAGGATGGCCTGGTGGAAAGCCGCGTCGGCCGCAAGGACAAGCGCGAACGCCACCTGTATCTGACCGACGCCGGCGCGCAGTTGGAGCGCGAGCTGTCCGAAGCACAGCGGGTGCGGATGCGCGCGGCCTACCGCGCTGTCGGGCCGCAGGCCGTGGCCGGGTTTCGTCAGGTGCTGGAAGCGATGATGGACGAAGACATGCGCCGCCACTACCAGATGCTGCGGGATGGCGCGTGATGCAAAATGCAGCGCATCTGTTGATTGTCGATGATGACGAACGTATCCGCGGGCTTTTGCACAAGTTTCTAATGCGTAATGGTTTTTTGGTAACCGCTGCGCGTGATGCCGCCCACGCCAGGCGGTTGCTGGAGGGGCTGGAATTCAACCTGATCGTGCTGGATGTGATGATGCCGGGCGAAGACGGACTGACCCTGACCCGCGATCTGCGCAAACGGATGACCACCCCGATTCTGCTATTGACCGCCAGGGGCGAGACGCGCGACCGGATTGAAGGGTTGGAGGCGGGGGCCGATGATTATCTGCCCAAACCGTTCGAGCCAAAAGAATTGCTGCTGCGAATCAACGCGATCTTGCGGCGTATGCCCACGCCACAGGAAACCAGGCCAAAGTTCATGCAGCTTGGGCCGTTGCGCTATGAAATGGAAAGAGGGGAGCTGTGGGTCGGAGAAGACCCGGTGCGCCTGACCGCGACCGAATCCGCCTTGATGCGGATCTTTGCCGCCAGAGCGAACGAGGTGGTCAGCCGGGCCGATCTGGTCGAAGAACTTGGCCGAGACCGCAGCCCCGCCTCCAATAGTGACGAACCGGGCGGCGACCGTGCCGTAGACGTTCAGATAACCCGCCTGCGCCGCAAGATTGAACCTGACCCGCGCGAGCCACGCTATCTGCAAACGGTGCGGGGTCTTGGTTATATGCTGGCGCCCGAATAGAGCCTCAGTCCCTGATCGTGGTGAATATACCTGCAACACTGCGACAATAGTGCACAATTACCCGTGAATGTTTGCTGGACGGGCGCAAGTGCGATTGCTAAGAAGTCGCCATGTTCGGCTGTGCTATGCGCGGTCCGACACGTCGTATTGGCCTGAGCCTCAGGCCCCGGAAGGGAGAATATTCGTGTCCCACGCAGATGATCACGCAGGCACCCGGAGGGATTTCCTCTACTACGCGACCGCAGGCACGGGGGCGGTTGTCACTGGCGCTGCTGTATGGCCGCTGGTTAATCAGATGAATGCATCCGCCGACGTCAAGGCGCTGTCCTCGATTTACGTCGATGTGGCAGACGTCGAAGTCGGCACGCAGTTGACCGTCAAATGGCGTGGCAAGCCAGTGTTCGTGCGCCGCCGCACCGAAGAAGAAATCGAGGCAGGCCGCGCGGTTGTGCTAAGCGATCTGATCGACCAAACCGCCGAAAACCCCAATAAACCCGGGGCGGACGCATCGGATATCAACCGCACGATGGATGAGGCCGGCGAATGGCTGGTGATGATCGGCGTTTGTACCCACCTTGGCTGCGTGCCGATTGGCAACGGTGCGGGCGACTTTGGCGGCTGGTTCTGCCCTTGTCACGGGTCACACTACGACACCGCCGGACGCATCCGCAAAGGCCCTGCGCCGCGCAACCTCGACATTCCGGTGGCGCAGTTCACCGATGAAACCACAATCCTGCTGGGCTGAGGGAGAGCACGCAAATGGCTGGAATTCCGCACGACCATTACGAGCCCAAGACGGGTATCGAAAAATGGATACATTCGCGTCTGCCCATCGTCGGTCTATTGTATGACACGATCATGATTCCGACGCCGAAAAACCTGAACTGGTGGTGGATCTGGGGCATCGTCCTCGCGTTCTGTCTGGTTTTGCAGATTGTTACGGGCATCGTTCTGGCGATGCATTACACCCCACATGTCAGCTTGGCCTTTGCCAGCGTCGAGCACATCATGCGCGACGTGAACAGCGGCTATATGATGCGTTACCTTCACGCGAATGGCGCCTCGCTGTTCTTCCTGGCGGTCTATATCCACATTTTTCGCGGGCTTTACTACGGTAGCTACAAGGCCCCGCGTGAAATCACCTGGATCATCGGGATGATCATCTATCTGTGCATGATGGGTACGGCGTTCATGGGCTATGTGTTGCCCTGGGGCCAGATGTCGTTCTGGGGGGCCACCGTGATTACCGGGCTCTTTGGCGCGATTCCGGGCATCGGGCCAGACATTCAGGCCTGGCTTTTGGGCGGGCCTGCGGTGGATAATGCCACGTTGAACCGTTTCTTCAGCCTGCATTACCTGCTGCCCTTCGTGATTGCGGCGCTGGTCGTGGTTCATATCTGGGCGTTCCATACGACCGGAAACAACAACCCGACCGGTGTTGACGTCCGCCGCACGTCAAAGGCGGATGTTGAAAAGGACACCCTGCCGTTCTGGCCTTATTTCGTGATCAAGGATTTGTTCGCGCTGGCGCTGATCTTGTTGGTGTTCTTTGCTGTCGTTGGGTTCATGCCGAACTATTTGGGCCACCCGGATAACTATATCCAGGCGGACCCGCTGGTGACACCGGTGCATATCGTGCCGGAATGGTATTTCTTGCCGTTCTACGCAATCTTGCGGGCCTTTACCTCGGATGTCTGGGTGGTGATGTTTGCCCACTGGATCACCTTCGGCATCGTCGACGCCAAGTTCTTTGGTGTGATCGCCATGTTCGGCGCGATCATCGCGATGGCGCTGGCGCCGTGGCTGGATACCTCAAGCGTGCGCTCGGGCCGGTATCGCCCGATGTTCAAGTGGTGGTTCTTGCTGCTGTGCCTCGACTTTGTGGTGCTGACCTGGGTGGGCGCCATGCCGACCGAAGGGATCTATCCCTATATCGCGCTGATCGGGTCTACCTACTGGTTTGGCTATTTCTTCGTGGTTCTGCCGCTGCTGGGGGTGATTGAAAAACCGCTGCCGCAACCGGCAACCATCGAAGAAGACTACAACGCCCATTACGGCGCAAAATCGCACCCGGCAGAGTAAGAAAAGGACCGAAATGATGAGAAAACTTTTGATCTCTGCCGTTTCTGCCCTTGCGTTGGGCATGGGTGCGGCAATGCCTGCAGGTGCTGAAGGTCATATCGAAGATGTGGCTTTCAGTTTCGAGGGCCCCTTTGGCACCTATGATCAGGCGCAATTGCGCCGTGGTTTGCAAGTGGTGCAAGAGGTTTGCACCGCCTGTCACGGCCTGAAGTTCGTACCGCTGCGGTCGCTGGCGGACGAGGGCGGCCCGCAGCTTCCGGGTGACGAAGTGCGGGCCTACGCCGCAGATCTGTCGATCTTTGACCCCGAGCTGGACGACGAGCGGCCGCGCAAGGAAACCGACATGTTCCCCACCGTTACCGGTGAGGGCATGGGGCCGGACCTGAGCCTGATGGCGAAAGCACGGGCGGGTTATCACGGACCCTATGGCACCGGGCTAAGCCAGCTGTTCAATGGCATCGGCGGGCCGGAATACATCGTCTCGGTTCTCACCGGCTATACCGGTGAGGAAAAGGAAGAGGCCGGTACGGTATTTTATGAAAACACCGCCTTCCCCGGCGGTTGGATTTCAATGCCGCCACCGCTGTCGGATGAGTTGGTGGAGTTTGAGGACGGGCACGCCAACGACGTTCATAGCCTAGCGGTTGACACCGCCGCCTTTCTGATGTGGGCCGCCGAACCCAAGATGATGGCGCGTAAACAGACGGGTTTCGTGGCTGTGATGTTGCTGACGCTGCTGACCGTGCTGCTTTACCTGACAAACAAGAGACTTTGGGCGCCTTACAAGGGCAAGAAGACTGCCGTGTAAATAATAGCAAAGCCGGGGGCGCTGCCCCCGGACCCCCGGAGTATTTACGCCAAAAAAAGCGAAGCGCGCCCAACGGTCTGGGCGCGCTTTTTCAATGCCCTAGGTAGGCTGCCAGTGCCGGGGGCGGGTTGGTCAGCAGGGTTTCTGTGGGTTGCGGTGGATGCGCGACGCCTTCTGCCACAACAATCGAAAGGGGTGCAAAGGCGCGGGCGTCTGCGGGGTCATGGCTGACCATCAGCACCGTGGTGCCCTGTTCAGCGGCTAGGTCCGCGACGAGGGCAAGCATTTCGGATTTGAGGGCGGGGCCAAGCGCTGCGAAAGGCTCATCCAGCAGTAGCAGCGGGCGCGCGCGCAGTAGCGCCCGGGCCAGCGCCACGCGGCTTTGCTGGCCACCCGACAGTTGCGCGGGTTTGCGGCTGCCAAGGCCAGATAGACCAGTACGGGCAAGGGCGGCGGTGACCGCCTCGCGGTCGGTCGCGGTCAGGCGCAGGTCATGTTTCAGGCCAAGGCCAAGGTTTTGCGCGATTGTCAGGTGCGGGAAGAGATTTTGGTCTTGAAACAATATCGATAAGGGCCGCGCACCGGGGGGCAGGGGCGCAAGGTTCTTACCCTTCCAAAGAATTCGGCCCGACGTGGGCGCAAAAAACCCGGCGATTGCCGACAGCAGTGTTGATTTTCCGGCGCCCGAGGGCCCGATGACAGCCACCCGTGCGCCGGTGGGCACGGTCAGGTTGGCGGTCAGGGAAAAATCGTCCTGGGTCAGGGTCAGGGCATCAAGGGTCAACATGGGAACCTACGCGGTCAAAGGCCCAGAACATGGCAAAGCTGAGGCCCATCAGCAGGGTTGCGGCGGCTGCCGCGTCGGCCATTCGGTAAGCCCCCATAAGTTGGTAAAGGGCAAGCGGCAGTGTGGCGTTGCTGGTATCAGCGAACATGGTGATTACCCCAAGGTCGCCCATCGACAGCGCCGCCGCAAGCCCTGCCGAAAACCCCATGGGGCGGGCAAGGCGCGGCAGTGTCAACAGCCGCAACCTTGCAAAACCTGTCAGCGAAAGCGAGGTGGCAAGCCTGTCGTAATCGGCGTGAAGGGTTTGAGCGGCGGGCAACAGTGTGCGGTACGCAAAGGGCAGCGCCAGTGCGGCGTTGACCAGCACAGTCACCGGCAGTGCAAGGCTGGCTGGGGCTGCAACCGGGCGGAGCAGCAGGTATAACCCCGTCCCCAGCACCAGCGGTGAGGCGATCAGCGGTAGCGTTGCGGCCAGCCCAATCCAGCGGCGCGGCGCGGCCAGTGCCAGGGGTAGCACCAGCACGATTGTCAGCGCGGTTGACGCCAGCGCGACCCCAAGGCTGCGCCCCGCAGCCTGCCAGACCTGCGGCGGCAGATCGGCAATGCCGGGCAGGCCGCGCACCAGTACCGCCAGCAGCGGCGCCAACAGGAAGGCGGCGGCAAGGGCAATCACAGCCGTGTCTTGCGCACCCGTCCAGCGCCCCGGCGGCGGCAGGTGCCAGCCCCGGTCCAAGCCCGCGCCAAAACCGCCAAGCAGCGTCACCCGTGCCGTCAGCACCAGCGCCACCATGCAAATTGCCACCTGCAACAGCGCAAGGCTGGCGGCGCGGGCAAGGTCGAAATCGAAGCGAAAAGCCTGATAGATCGCCAGCTCAATCGTGGTGGCACGGGGGCCGCCCCCAAGCGTCAGCGCAACCGCGAACGAGGTCAGGCAGACCAGAAAAATTGCCAGCCATGCGCCCGGAACCGTGGCCCGCAGCATTGGACGTTCCAGATGGCGGGCGGTATCGGCGGCGGTAAAGCCAAGGCTGGCGGCCAGGCGAAACCGCTCGGACGGGATTGCCTGCCAGCCATGCAACAGCATCCGCGTGGCCAGCGGCAGGTTGAAAAACACATGCGCCAGCACCACGCCTTGTGGCCCATAGATGTCAAAGCGGGTCAGGCCCAACGCCGCGACCGCTTCGTTCACGACGCCGGCGCGGCCAAAGATCGCCAATATTCCCATGACCGCAACAATCACCGGCAACAAAAACGGCGCGCCCAAAAGCGTGATCAGCAGCCCCCGCCCGGCAAAGCGCCTGCGGTGCAGCGCCCGCGCCGTCGGAATAGCCAGCAGCACCGACAGCGCCGCCGACACCACCGCTTGCGCAACGGTAAAGCGCGCCGCCGACCAGTCTGCGGCCTCAAGCGCCCCCAACCCGCCGGCACGAAACGCGACAGCGGCAAGGGTGCCCAGCACCAAAAGCGTCAGCGCGGCAGCCGCAAGGGCCGCCGCCGCGCCAGCGTTCACCGTGAAAGCGCGCTGCGCCATTCGGACAAGGCCCCCTTGCGTGCTGCCTCGGCCTCTTCGGCGGTAAACAGCAGGCTTTTTTCCGGTGTCATCAGCGTCTCGAACCCTTTGGGAAGTCCGGCGGCGGGTGTCACGGCAGGATACATCCAGTTGGTTTCAGGGATCACCGATTGGAAGGGCTCGGTGCCGATGAAGGCCATGAAGGCATCGGCCAGTTCGGGCTGATCGGTTGCGGCCAGTTTGCCCGCCACTTCGACCTGAAGGTAGTGGCCTTCGGTGAAGGGGGCGGCGGCTTTGGTCATGTCATTTTCAGCGATGATGTGATAGGCGGGCGAGGTGGTGTAGGACAGGACCATGTCGGCCTCGCCTGCCAGAAACATGCCGTATGCCTCGGACCAGCCGGGGGTAACGGTGATGATATTATCTGCCAGATCCGCCCAGATACCGGGGGCGGCATCACCGTAAGCCGCCTTGACCCACATCAAAAGGCCCAAGCCCGGCGTGGATGAGCGGGGATCCTGGATCACCACCTTCAGGTCAGAGGCGGCCAATGCCTTGAAGCTGTCGGGCGGGGTGGCAAGTTTGGTCGTATCATAAACGAACGCAAACCAACCCCAGTCGAACGGGGTAAACAGCGCATCGTCAAACGCCACCGGCAGCGTGGGCGCCGCCAGCCCGTGCGGCGCGAACAACCCCGAGGCCGCCGCCTGCGCCGTCAGGTTGGTATCCAGCCCCAGCACCACATCGGCGGGGCTTTGGTCGCCTTCCAGCAGCACGCGCGACAAAAGTGCCGCGCCATCGCCTGCGCCAACCAGTTGCAGATCGCAGCCGCAGGTGGCCTCAAACGCCGCCTCTATCGCCGGGCCGGGACCCCATTCAGAGGTGAAGCTATCGTAGGCGTAAACTGTTAGAACGGGCAAATCCGCCGCCCACACGGGGGTGGACAGCAAAAGTCCCGCAAGCATTGAGGTAAATCTCATCACATCCTCCAATGGCTTGACGGGCGGGGTCAGGCCGGGGGATGCCCGGATACCTTCCCTCCGCCGGTCTTAACCGGTTCAGGTTCAACGGGTTCGCGCACGCGCGTCTCAGCCCTGTTGCCAGAGCACCCCTAGGTCAGCCCGAACATAGGCACCCCGGCCACGCTTGCAAGCCAAAACCGCTTGAGTGGCGCGGGATGGCGCTTTATGCCGTAGAAAAGGAGTGCCACGATGAGCTTTAACACCTTCGGCCATATGTTCCGCGTCACTACCTGGGGCGAAAGCCATGGTCCTGCACTGGGGGCCACGGTCGATGGATGCCCGCCGGGGATTGCGCTTTCTGAGGGCTTCATCCAGCAGTTTTTAGATAAACGGCGCCCCGGATTGAACAAAAACACCACCCAGCGGCGCGAACCCGATCATGTGCGCATCCTTTCGGGCACTTTTGAGGGCCGAACCACCGGCACACCGATTCAGCTGATGATCGAGAACACCGATCAGCGCAGCAAGGATTATGGCAATATCGCCCAGAGTTTCCGGCCCGGGCACGCCGATATTACCTATCATCAGAAATACGGCCTGCGTGACCATCGTGGTGGCGGGCGGTCCAGCGCGCGCGAAACTGCGGCGCGGGTGGCAGCGGGCGGTGTGGCGCAGGCGGTGCTGCGCGTCATGGTGCCGGGCCTGCGGATCACCGGCTATATGGTGCAGATGGGGGTAAAACAGATCAACCCTGACCGATTTGACCGCGACGAAATCGCCCGCAACGACTTTTTCGTGCCCGATGCCAGTGTGGTGGCCGAATGGGCCGATTACCTGCAACACGTTCGGGTGAAAGAGAATTCATCGGTCGGGGCGATGATCGAGGTGCTGGCCGAGGGCGTCCCCCCCGGTTTAGGCGCGCCCATCTATGCCAAGATGGACAGTGATCTGGCCGCTGCAATAATGAGCATCAACGCCGTGAAAGGTGTTGAAATTGGCGAAGGTCTGGGGGCTGCGGGTTTGACCGGGGTGGAAAACGCCGATGAAATCCGCATGGGCGCCACCGGCCCCGAATTCATGTCAAACCACGCGGGCGGTATTTTGGGCGGCATTACCACCGGGCAGCCAATTGTCGTGCGTTTTGCGGTCAAGCCAACCTCGTCAATCCTGACGCCGCGCCGCTCGATCAACACCGTGGGCGATGAGGTCGAGGTCAGCACCAAGGGTCGCCACGACCCCTGCGTGGGCATCCGCGCGGTTCCGGTGGCCGAGGCGATGGTCGCTTGCGTGATCCTTGATCATCTGCTGTTGGACCGCGGCCAGACCGGCGGCAAGCGCGGCAAGATCGGGTGACAATTGCCGGTCATTCGGCCTCGGTGTCGCTGCGGGTCAGCGTCATTATTCCGTGCTACAACGCAGCGGGTACCGTTGGCCGGGCGCTGGCATCGGTACAGGCGCAGACCCTGACGGAATGGGAGGCAATCGTGATCGACGATGCCTCAACCGATGACAGCATCGCACAGTTGGCGCCGATACTGGCGGCGGACCCGCGCATCCGGCTGATCCGGCTGGCGCAGAACACGGGCGCAGGGGCGGCGCGAAATGCGGGGCTGGTGCAGGCGCAGGGCAGGTTTGTGGCGTTTCTGGACGCTGACGATTTCTGGCACCCCGAAAAGCTGGCACTGCAAACCCGCTGGATGGCGGCCGAAGATCTGGCGCTATCGGCCACCGCTTACCGCCGCGTCAATATGACCACGGGCGCGGTCACGGAATTTGGTTTGCCCGAGCGGATCGGCTACCATGATCTGTTGAAAACCAACGTGATGGGGTTTTCAACCGTCATCTATGACCGCAACGCCCTTGGCCCTCGGCAGATGCCCCTGCTGCGGCAACGGCAGGATTTTGCGTTTCTGCTAATGTTGCTGCGCGAATTACCGGCGGCAGGCGGGCTGAACCGGGTTTTATGCACCTACGCATTGGGACACCAATCCCTGTCGTCGGCCAAGGGCAGGGCCATTCGTCAGACATGGCGGATGTATCGCGGGTTTGTGGGGTTGGGGCGGGCCCCGGCGCTGTGGTATTTCAGCCAGTATGCCGGGCGGGCGATCCTGCGCCACAAGGCCCCGGCGCTGGCCCGAACGCTGGGCATCCTGCGCGCGCCCGATGGTTAGCCCCCGCACGCCAACGGCTTGCCGAAACTGAACGCATGGGGCTATGCTATGCTACCGCAGAAAAGAGGCAGCATGACCAGCGACAAAATCAGAAAAGGCCGCAAGTTCGATCAGGTGCTGAACGGCGCGCGACTGGTCTTTTTGCGTGATGGCTTTGACGGTGCCAGCGTCGACGACATTGCCCGCGAAGCCGGGGTCAGCAAGGCCACGCTTTACAGCTATTTTCCTGATAAACGCCTGCTGTTCATGGAGGTCGCCAAGACTGAATGTCGCCGTCAGGCCGATGAGGCGCTTGAGGTGATCGACCAGACCGCGCCGCCCCGTGTGGTGCTGCGGGCCGCCGCCGAACGGATCATCGCGTTCATGTCATCGGATCTGGGGCAGGGCATCTTTCGCATCTGCGTAGCTGAAAGCGACCGTTTCCCGGCACTGGGGCAAGAATTTTACCAATCAGGCCCGCTTTTGGTACGCGAACGGCTGGTCGGCTACCTTAGTGCAGCGGTGGCGCGCGGCGATCTGGCGATCGACGATCTGGAACTGGCCGCTGATCAGTTCGCGGAATTGTGCAAGGCCGATATCCACGCAAGGCTGATCTTTGGCACCGGCGAATGCTGTAGCCCGCGTGACAAGGAACGCGTCATCGCCGGCGCGATCGAGATGTTCATGGCGCGCTACGGGCCAAAGGCTTAGGCCAGATCACGCACGATCAACTGGGTGCCGGCGCCTTGCTTTAGCTCAAACCGGCCGGTTTTGCGGATCAGGTCGCTTAGCTTGGTGGCGCCATAGCTGCGGGTGTCGAAATCGGGGTTCGCCTGCGAAATGAACTGGCCGATCTGGCCCATCGAATACCAATCCTCATCGCCGCCAATCGCGCGCATCGCCGCGACAATCAGGGGGATGGCGTTCTTGGCCGGTTCCTTGTCGCGCGGGGCGGGGTCCGGGCGCGGGGCGGTGTCGCGCGCACCAACCGGTTCTTGCGGCGGTGTGTCATCATCGCCAAGGTTTTCAACATAGATGAAGCGCTTGCAGGCCATGCGAAACGCCTCTGGCGTCTTTTTTTCGCCAATCCCGTAGACATCAAGCCCCTGTTCGCGCACCCGCGCCGCCAACCGGGTAAAGTCGCTGTCGGAACTGACCAGCACGAAACCGTCAAACAGACCCGAATGCAAAAAATCCATCGCCGCAATCACCAGCCCGATGTCCGAGGCGTTCTTGCCCCGTGTATTGGAGAATTGTTGATCGGCCACCAGACCCAGCGCCGCAACCTTTTTGGCCCATGGCCCCAGACGCACCGCTGACCAGTCGCCATAAATCCGCCGGACCGAGGCTTCGCCCAATGAGGCAACTTCCTCAAAGATCGCTTCGGCATAGCTGGCGGGGACGTTGTCAGCATCAATCAGGACGCAAAGGCGGGGGGCGCGGTTTTCTGGCATGTTGTCCTCATGGTGTATGGCCCGCGACAGTACGGACAGATCGTTCAGGCGCCATGGGCAGAAAAATTCCGCCCATGGCTTTTGGGTTCAGTAAACGACGACGGCCCGAATGGATTCACCCGCGTGCATCAAATCAAACCCCTTGTTGATCTCATCCAATGTCAGGATGTGGGTGATCATCGGGTCAATCTGAATCTTTCCATCCATATACCAATCGACAATCCGCGGTACATCCGTGCGCCCGCGCGCGCCGCCAAAGGCTGTGCCTTTCCAGATGCGCCCGGTGACCAACTGGAAAGGCCGCGTCTGGATTTCAGCGCCAGAGGGTGCAACGCCGATGACAATGGATTGGCCCCAGCCCCGGTGCGTACATTCCAACGCGTCGCGCATCACCTTGACGTTGCCGGTGCAGTCAAAGCTGTAGTCGGCACCGCCAATCTGGTCGAACGGGGTTTTGGTCATATTGACGATATGGCTGACGACATCGCCGTCAATTTCTTTGGGATTGACGAAATGGGTCATGCCAAACCGCTCGCCCCATTCTTTCTTGTCGTTGTTCAGGTCAACGCCGATGATCATGTCCGCACCGGCAAGCCGCAGGCCCTGGATCACGTTCAACCCGATACCACCCAGCCCAAAGACCACCGCCTTGGCGCCGATCTCGACCTTGGCGGTGTTGATCACTGCGCCCACGCCGGTGGTTACGCCGCAGCCAATGTAGCAAACCTTGTCAAACGGCGCGTCGGGGCGAATTTTCGCCAGCGCGATTTCAGGCACGACCGTGTGGTTGGCGAAGGTAGAACACCCCATGTAGTGATGGATCGGTGTGCCATCCAGCATCGAAAACCGGGTCGTGCCATCCGGCAAAAGCCCCTGCCCCTGCGTCGTGCGGATCGCGGTGCACAGGTTGGTTTTTTGGCTAAGGCAAGACGGGCATTCGCGGCATTCCGGCGTATATAGCGGGATCACATGATCGCCGGGTTTCAACGTGGTTACGCCGGGGCCACATTCCAGTACCACGCCCGCGCCCTCATGCCCCAGAATCGCCGGGAAAATCCCTTCTGGATCAGCGCCTGACCGGGTGAATTCGTCGGTATGGCAGATCCCGGTTGCGCGGATTTCCACCAGGACTTCGCCTTCTTTCGGGCCTTCCAGGTTGACTTCCATGACCACAAGCGGCTTTCCGGCGGCAAGGGCTACGGCGGCACGGGTTCTCATTGGTTCGTTCTCCCTGTATAAGTTCGTCCAAAGCCTGTGCCAAAGTATCGGCACACGCAACCATGAGGTGCCACCGAATGAAAAGAATTTCCACCATTGCCACAATCGCCGTATGCGGGGCGTTGTTGGGGGGGTGTCAGACCACCGAACCGGAGGACATGGTGGGTGAGTCGATTCAACCGGTTATCAGCGATAATCTTTTGCAAGAGCGCGAGCCAGATCTGTGCCACGCTGCCGATTACGCATCCTACCTGACCCAGTCTGCTGACGTGATCCCCAGTCTTGGCATCACCCAACCTTACCGGATCGTCGAATGGCGCGGGATTGAGCCGCAGGAATATAGTGCGAACCGGCTGGTTTTTCGGCTGGATCAGAACGGTAACATCTTCAACGTTGATTGCGGCTGATGCGGGGGTGCGTAGCAATAGCGCTTGGTCTGCTGCTTGCGGCTTGCCAGCCTGAATCGCCGGTATCAACCCCGGCGCCCGATACATGCGGCGCAGACGTGTTGCAAACGCTGGTCGGTCAGCCCGCTAAAGTGTTGGAAACGATGCGGTTTGCCGCGCCTGTCCGGATTATCCGCCCCGATACCGCGGTGACGATGGATTACCGGGCAGACCGTTTGAACATTGTGATCGACAGATCAGAAAGGATCGCGCGGGTCCACTGTTCGTGACCCCGCGCGACGGCTGCTGAATCATCACTCTTTCTTCATACGGAAAGATTCATGGCATGATTTGCACGCGCCGCCGATGGCCCCCATACCCGCCCTGACACCATCCAGCGATGCCGTGTCAATGGATTGCGCGGCCTTGTACAGCGTTTCGGCCTTGACGCCGAACTCGTCGGGTTTGTTCCAGATATCGGGCAGGGCTTCTGAGACCGGGTCGGTTTCTTCGGGCTCAAAGACTTGCGGGATCGTTGTGGCGGCGGCGGACAGTGCTGCTGCGGCTTCGGTTGCCTTGGCTTCATCGAAAGGTGCCTTGTCGCCGGCCATATCGCCCAGAATGGCGGTATTGGCGCGGATCACGTCCATTGTGTCCATGCGGGTTTTGACGATGGGGTTTTGCACCCCCTCTTTGGCATAGGCGATCCCGGCGGCACAAATCAGACCGAGGGTAAGGGCTTTGGCGGAAATCTTCACGGGCAGTCTCCCTGGTTGCATAAAGGGGTGACTATAGCCTGCCGCAGAGGGTTTTATGAAACGCTGTAGGTGGTTTGGTGCGGGTTTTCACGCTTTTGTCAGAACGCCAGACCGCGTTCCCGGCGCTGTCGCGGGTTTTTGCGGACAAAAGCACCCCGGCGGCACGGGCTGGTGAGGGCTGTGAACCGCACCACCGGGGCGTCAGCGTTTTGCGCTAACTCCTTTGTGGCACGCGATCAGGGCCGCATCGGGTTAGGGGGGCGGCTTTTTCGGGCTCAATTGGTGGCATCTTCTGGGCGCTTGATCTGCAACGGTTTGGCTGGCAAGCTGCGTGGATGACGGTTCAGCCACCGACACCCTTTCCCCGGCCCCAGACTGCGCCCGCGCAAACGGCGTTTGACCGGGCAGAGCTATCGGTGATCTTATCGCTTTACGGGCGCATGGTGGCAGCGGGCGAGTGGCGTGATTACGCGATGAGCTTTCTGCGCGAGGTCGCGGTTTTCTCGATCTTTCGCCGCGCCGCCGAAACCCCGCTTTACCGGATCGAAAAGCGCCCGGCCCTGCGCACCCGGCAGGGCCAATATTCGGTCGTCGGCATGGATGGCCAGATCCTCAAGCGCGGCCATGACATTGCGCAGGTTTTGCGGGTGTTGGAGCGCAAGTTGATCCGCCCCATCGACTGACAGCCCAATCGCCTTGGCGTCAATTGCGCCGCTTGACGCAAAGCGGCAAGCCCTCGCCCTGCGCGTCAATCCGGCGGATAGAGGCGGCGATGGGTTCCCGGGCCACGTTCATGCTGTAGGCGTTCGCGTGGATCAAGGTTTCAGGGTCCAGTGCCAGCGCGACGTGACCCTTCCAGAAAAACAGATCGCCGCGCCGGTAGGGGGCGCCTTCAGGCAGGGGTGCGCCCAGACTGCCCCGTTGCAGGTCGCTATCGGCAGGGCAGGGCAGGCCGCAGGCGGTATAGGCGGCCTGCACCAGGCCCGAACAGTCAATTCCCGCCCGGCTGTTGCCGCCCCAAAGGTAGGGTGTGCCCAATAGTGACGCGGCCACATCTGCCGGATCTTTGGCCCAATCCCCGATAGCGCGCAGATGTTGGGCAGGGATGAAGGCACCCGCAGCGGTCTGCAAGAACCTGCCGTCGGCCCCGGTAATGGTCACCCGTGCATTCAGTGGCAATGCGGCCAGTTCGCGGGCCTTGATCGAGGGTTCGGGGTAAAGGTGGCTTGCAGGTGCCGCAACCCAATGGGTGGCCACCTGCGCCACGCCCAAGGCATTGCCGGGCACCCAGCCGCAGTAACCATCCGCCTCCGCCTGCACAAAGGCCCAGTCATTGCGGCGTTCCAGCACCAGAACGGCAGCCCCCAACAATAGCTGGCGGTCGCGCGGGCCCGCCGGGGTTGCGCAAATTTCGGCAAGAGGGGCGGTGATCTGTGCCTTGGTGCCCTCCACATAGGTTTCAGCGGCGACCGTCGCGCGTAGCGACACATGCGCGACGCGGCCGTTGAACGGTGTCAGGCGGCGGTCAGCCGTCATAGCCCCAGAACCACGGGAAGGGCGGCCAGAATGGCGCGCGCGCCCTGCCCTGCCCCGCCTTTCGGGCGGGCGGGGGCGGGGGTAGGTTGCCAGCCGTAGACATCAAAATGGGCGAAACGTTTGGTTTCTGTTACAAAACGGCGCAAGAACAGGGCGGCGGTCACGGACCCCGCCATCCCCCCCGAAGGCGCATTGTCAAGATCCGCGATACCGGGTTCAATCAGCGGCTCATAGGGCTGCCAAAGCGGCATTCGCCACAACGGATCGGCAGCCCTGGCTGCCGCCTTGGCAAGGGCACCGGCAAGGGCGTCGTCGTCGGTGTAAAAGGGCGGCACATCGGGCCCAAGCGCCATGCGTGCCGCGCCCGTCAGCGTGGCCATGCACAAGATCAGATCGGGCGATTCCTCATCAGCGAAGGCCAGTGCATCGGCCAGCACCAGCCGCCCCTCGGCATCGGTGTTGTTCACCTCGACCGTCAGCCCCTTGCGCGAGGTCAGAATGTCTTGTGGGCGGAACGCATTACCCGACACCGCATTTTCCACCGCCGGGATCAGCACCCGAAGCCGCAACGGCAGGTGCAGGGCCATGATCATCTGCGCCAGCCCGATCACGGTGGCGGCGCCGCCCATGTCCTTTTTCATCAACCCCATGCCTGCGGCAGGTTTCAGATCAAGCCCGCCAGTGTCAAAACACACGCCCTTGCCAACCAGGGTCAGCTCTGGCCCCGCGCTGCCCCAACGCAGGTCCAGCAAACGCGGCGCACGCGGGCTTGCGCGGCCAACTGCGTGGATCATCGGGAAGCCCTGCGCCAAAAGATCGTCGCCACGGACTGCGGTTGCCGTCGCGCTATGCCGGGCGGCAAGCGCGAAAAAGGCCTGCTCCAACTCATCCGGGCCCATGTCAGAGGCGGGGGTATTGATCAGATCGCGGGTCAACGCCTCGGCGTTGGCAAGCACCTCAAGGCGGGTGGCGTCAACGCCATCGGGGCATTTCAGCCGGGCTTTCAAGGCGGGGGCGGATTTGTAGCGGGTAAAGCGATACCCCGCCAGCAGCCAGCCCAACGCGGCCTCGTCGGCCTCGGTCGGGGACAGATCACCCACCAGATGCCACGCACCTTCCGGCAGGGCCTCGGCGGCGCGTGCAAGGTGAAAGCGGCCACGCGCGCGTGCCGCAAGGGTGCCAAGGCCAAACAGTGCCCCAACGGGCGCGCCCTCTGGCCCCGGCAGCACACAGGTCTGGCCCAGTGCCCCGGTAAAACCCTGCGCCTCGGCCCAAAGCCGTGTAGATTTTGAAAGCGCCGAAAAAGCCACCTCTGAGGCACCTTCTGGCAGCAGATAAAGTGGCAGCGACGGGCTGTCAGCGGCGGCAAAGCTGAGGGGCATGGTCAAACGTCCTTTTACGGTATCGCCATAGCCTAACGCACAGCGCAGCGCCCGCAAGGGGGGCTAAAGGCGGATGTCTTGCAAATCCCACACAGCGCTCAACGAGCGGTTGGTGATACGCACCAGCCGCGCCAGCGTGGCCGCCTGGCTGACGGGGTCACCCGACGCGGCGCATTGCGCCACATTCTCAGCAACCCGCGCCAGCGAGGTCATGCCCACCTGCCTTGACAACCGCGCCAAGGTTCTTGCCGCCGCAATCGGGTCTGCGGCAGCGCCTGGCAATACGGCTGCCTGAACTGCCGCCAGATGCACGGCCAATTCTTCCATCGCGGCTGAAATAACCCGTTCGGCCCCGACTTCCCCAAGTTCGGCATAAAGCGCCACCAGACAGTCAGGATCCAGCCGGACACCTTCCTGCGGCCGCAGTTTTGCAATCTTGTTCACCCATCACCCTCCGATCTTGCGTCCCCACGCTGATCGGTACTTTGACGCTATTGCCTCAAGAAAAGGTTGATGGATTCGACAAAAACCGCTCGAATTTGGAACAATTACAGCTTATCTAGAGCGCAGCCGCAAAAGGGGATGACGATGAAAGACCATGTTCGGCCGCTACCCACCTATCTTGTTCAGCGCTATCACGGTTGGAAAGCCACCACCTACGCCGAAAATCGGGCGTGGTATAGACGTTTGGCCGAAGACGGGCAGCGCCCGCGCGCCATGGTCATTTCGTGCTGCGACAGCCGGGTTCATGTGACCTCGATTTTCGGGGCGGATCAGGGTGAATTCTTCATTCACCGCAATATTGCCAACCTCGTGCCGCATTATACCCCCGACGGTGATCACCACGGCACTTCAGCGACGGTCGAGTATGCGGTGACCACGTTGAAGGTGGCGCATCTGATCGTGCTGGGCCACACGCAATGCGGTGGCATTGACGGCTGCGATGCGATGTGTAGCGGTCATGCCCCCGAACTGGAAAGGGAAACCTCGTTCGTCGGCAAGTGGCTTGATATCCTGCGCCCCGGTTACGAACAGGTCAAAGATCTGCCCGAAGCCGAACGTATCGCCGCGCTTGAGCGTAAGGCAGTGGTGGTGTCGCTGGAGAATCTGATGACCTTCCCCTTCGTGCGCGCGGCGTTGGAGGCGGGCGAAATGACCCTGCACGGGTTATTGACCGACATTGGCGAGGGCGGGTTGATGCAATACGATGCCGAAACCGGGGGCTTTGTGCAGGTCTGACCTTTTCTTGCCATTCAGTTCAGCACTTTCCCCTCGGGCCAGGTCAGGGTCGTTTCCAGCCGGATCTGTTGCGTCGCGCCTGCCTTTATATCTGACTCCCACGCCAGAACGCCGCGGGCGCCGTTGCGGTCGATCTCGCTGGGGGCGGGTGTCGCGGTGTAGCGGATTTTCAGATCGTCTTGTTCGGAATAGGGCACCCGGTCCAGAACGCGCAGGGGCCAATCCTCGTCCGTCAGGTTTTCAACCTTCAGCAATGCCACCTCTTGCAGCTCGTTCGATTTGGAGATCACCCCACGACCGCCTTCACTGCGTTGCGGCACGGTGCGGGTTAGCCGCAGCCCGTCGATCGGGCCAAAGCCCAGGCGCATCTTGTCGCCTGTGGCCGTCAGGCCCAGTGCCGCGCCCCCAACCAACGCCCCATCCAAAAACAGCACCGCCTGCCCGGGTAGCAGCACCTGACCGCTATCATTCGTGCCCTCGGCCACCAGATAGGCAACGCTATCCTCGGCCGGCACTGCCTCGGCGATGATCGTGGGTGTCAGTGCCACGTCATCCAGCTTCAGGCGCAGATCCTCGACCCCGTCGCGGATATCGACGGGCGTTGCGTAGTGATAGGTGACGGTGGCGCCCATCATCTCGACCCCGGCGGTTTCCATCAGGACCGGCGCGGCGCCGGCATAATCCATGCTTTTGCTGGCGCGAGCCAGTGGGCTGGGGGCCAACTCTGCCAAGGGCGCCGGATCGTCGATGCGCCGCAGCCAGGGCCAAAGCGCCGACGGCTCTGACCGCTCGGACGGGCGGGCGGTTGACAACACCAGATCAACCCCGCGCCAATCCTCGCCCGACGATTGCGACACGACGACGCCGCGTTCCATATCCAGCCGACCCGCCGCGCGGTCCAGCCGCATGTCATAGACCGGACGCCAACTGGCAGTGTCGGTATAGCTTGTCACCTCGACCGCGCCGCCGCCTTCGCGGGACTGCACCATCAGCGACAGGGCGGCATGGTTTTGGGCGCCATCGGTCAGCGCGGCCAACGCCTGACGGGCCTTATCAAGCGCCGTCACGTCACCTTCGCGGGCGCGACTGGCGGTATCCGCCTCTTGTCCGGCGGTCAGGGCGCGTTGGCTTGCGGCCAGAACCTCGTCAGCGACCATCCGCGACAGGGCGCGCAGGTCTTCGGCGCTGGCAGGGGCATCTGACTGATTCAGCCCGCGCAGGAATGCCACCTGTTCATTTGCCGCATCCGCTCGCAGCCGGATCGCTGCAATGGCGGCGTCCTTGCCGCGCAGGACCTCTTCCAGCCGTTTGACCTCTTCCTTGGCGGCCTTGATCGCCGGGCGGGGGGTGTCATCCGTCACCGGCAGGCGGCCATGTATCAGGCTGACGGCGCCAATCGTCACCCCGTCGCCGCTGACGCGCAATGTATCGGCCGTGGTCGCCATCGGCAGATCCGCCACGATCAGCTCATGCGCACCTTCGGGGGCCGAAAACGCGACCCGGCGGGTAACGGTCGCACCCCACGGGTAAAGCGTGACCTGCGTGACCTTTGAATTTGCCTCGATCGTTTCGGCAAAAAGTGCTGCGGGGGCGGTGGACATGGCAAGCGCAAGACAAAGGCCAAGACGGGGCATCGGACTCTCCGTGTTCAGACTGTGCACAGGTTTGGCTGCGCGGCCTGAAAATGCAAGCACCGCGCGGCACCGCCCCGGTCATATGATTGTGTCCCACTGCAAGGCGGCTGCGGGCCGCATCGCTGCAATAGCGCCCCGGTCAACCGATGGCGCTTTCATCCCCCTTGGGATGGACGTGATGGTAATAGGTGCGCAGTTTCAGCCCCGCCGCGGCCTCTTGATCCAGAACGACGGTGACGTTGCGGTGCAACTGCAAGGCGGATGCGGGGCAAATCGCGGCAACCGGACCCTCTACCATCGCCGCCACGGCATCGGCCTTGGCACTGCCGGTGGCCAGCAATAGGCAGGACTTCGATTCAAGAATGGTCGCCACACCCATGGTCAGCGCATAGCGCGGGGTATCATCGAAACTGTCAAAATAGCGCTGGTTGGCGCGACGGGTATCTTCGGTCAGGGTCTTGAGCCGGGTTCGCGAGGCAAGGCTTGAGGTGGGCTCGTTAAAGCCGATATGGCCGTTTTGACCAATGCCCAGCAGTTGCAGATCAATCCCGCCTGTCGCCGCGATCAATGCCTCGTAGCGGGCGGCTTCGGCGGTTGGGTCGGCGCTGTCGCCATGGGGCAGGTGCGTGCGGGCGGGGTCAATGTCGATATGATCAAACAGCGCCTTTTGCATATAGTGGTGATAAGAACAGGGATGATCCGGGGAAAGCCCGATATATTCATCAAGGTTGAAGGTTGATACCCCCGCAAAAGAGACACCTTCGGCCAGATGCCGGGCGCGCAGACAATCATAAAGCGGAAGCATCGTGCCGCCGGTTGCCAAGCCCAAAACGGCATCCGGTTTTTGCTGAACCATGGTCACAACAAAACCGGTGGCCCGCGCGACGGCTTGTGCGGCCGTCTCAAGAATAAGAACCTTCATACCATACCTTCCCATTCGACAGGGGCCATTTGCTTACCAGTCGTGACCACGCCAGCCCAATTACCGCTATCAGGTCAGTGCCTCGCGTGACAATGGCGGCGACGCGCCACGCGGTTTTCGGCAGCCTCCGGCTAGGCGTCAGGGCTGTGCGGGGGGCGTTCTGCGCGGTCGACGTCTGCCTTATGCATTGCTTTCAATATAGTGGCTTCCTCCAGCACCTGATCCAGAATGGTCAGGATCATGCCGACGTCCTCGGCGTCAATCGTCAGGGGGGGGCGGATTTTCAGGATGTTGTCAAACGGGCCTTCGCTGCCGATCAGGATCCGGTTTTCGCGCATCCGGTTCTTGACGTAATCCGCGATTTCGGTGCCGGGGGTGCGGGTCTCGGGGTTGCTTACCAGATCAACGCCGATAAACAGACCATAACCCCGGATATCGCCAACTATATCATAGCGATCCTTTAGCTGCATAAGGCCGTCTTGCAGCAGCGCGCCCATGTTTCGGGCGTTTTCCATCAACCCCTCATCATCGACAATATCAAGAACCTCTTTGCCCATCCGGCACGACAGGGTTGAGCCGCCGAAGGTTGAGAAATACTCGGGCCCATTGGCGAAACTGTCGGCAATTTCGCGGGTAGTCACCAAAGCGCCCAGCGGATGACCATTGCCGATCGGCTTGCCCAGCACGACGATATCGGGCGTGGCTTCCTGCTGCTCAAAGCCAAAATAATACTCGCCCAGCCGCCCAAGACCGGTTTGCACCTCATCAGCGATACACACGCCGCCGGCCGCCCGAATCCGCCGGTAAACCGCGGCCAGATAGCCCTTGGGCGGGATGATCTGGCCCCCGACACTGGGAAAGGTTTCCGCGATAAACCCGGCCAGCTTGCCGCCGCGCGCCGTAATGGCGGCCAGCGCATCATCCACTTCGGCTGCGAATTTCTCGGCCCGGTCGGGGTCATCCCGGCGATGACTGCCGCGATAATCATCGGCGACTTCGACAAGGTGTACCCAGTCGGGTTTGCCGATGCCGCCCTTGGCGTTGAATTTATAGGCCGAAATGTCAATCGCGCCGGTGGTGTTGCCATGATAGCCGTGATCGGGGGTGATCATGTCCTTGCCGCCGGTTTTGGCGCGGGCCAGACGCAGCGCCAGTTCATTCGCCTCGGACCCCGAGTTGACAAAAAAGCAGATCGTCAGCCCGTCGGGCATTTTCGACAGGATCTTTTCGGCAAAGGCAGTCTGCGCCGGGTGCAGATAGCGGGTGTTTGAATTCATCCGCTTCAACTGATCCGCCGCCACCGCCTGAATACGCGGATGGGCATGGCCCACATGCGGCACGTTGTTGTAGGCATCAAGGTATGGCCGGCCCCATTGGTCGAACAGATGGTGCCGCCAGCCCCGCACCAGCATCACCGGGTCGGCATAGCTCAGCTTTAGATTACGGCCAAACAGGCGTGTGCGGTCCGCCTGCACCGCTGCCGTTTGGGTCGGGGCAAAGCAAGTTTTGGCATCCGGCAGGTTCAATAGCGCCGCGGGGTTGGGGCAGACGGCGCCCCACAGATACATCTCATCGGGGTCGGCCACGCCGGGCCAATCCTTGTCCATGCCGTCGGTGGTCAGGGCCAACTGAAAATGGACATGCGGCGCCCAGCCGCCCGATTGGCTGACATCGCCCAGCCGGGCAAATGCCTCGCCCTTGGCAATGCGTTGACCAACCTGCAAACGCACAAGGATTTCCGGGTTCAGGTGCCCATAAAGCGTGAAGAACGGATCCCCTGCCGGGGTCTTGTGCCGCAAGATCACCACGCCGCCGTAATCCAGATGATCGGTGCGGTTTTCGACCACATGCACGGTCGCATCCATGGGTGCATGCAGCACCGTCTGCGCCGGGGCAAAAGCGTCAATCGCCAGATGCACGGTGCGCCGGTTCGACGCCTTCCAAGGGCCTTTGCGAAAGGCGGGTGCGGTGTAGATCAGCCGCGGTTCGTTGTAATAGCCCAGCCAGACAGGGCCGCCAGCCTCAAACTCCTGCCCGATCGTCGCGGCCTCGGCCAAGGGCAGATCAAAGGGGTTTTGCGGTGCCGTCGCATTTTCGACCGCCAAAGAGCCCATCGGCGCGTCATCCAGATCCGCGCCCAGAATCGGCGCGAAACTGCCGCGCTGCTGGTCAAGCCAAGTCAGAATGCGCGGTGCCGCGTCCGTCACCGGCAGGCCGCAAGCCGCCCGCAGGCGCGCCGCTATCAGCCCGTCATTGACCAGACCCGATTCAAGAAACTCCCATGCCGGCTTTTGCGAAATCACCACATAGGGGTCAGCAGGGTTTTCCTGCGCCATCAGGGTAGAGTTCACCACGCTGACCGCCAGCCGAAGGCGCAACAGCGGCCAGATCAGATCAACCTCGGGCGCGGTCAGCGGCCAGGCGGCGTGATAGCCTGCCACCACTACCGCCAACGCCTGTTCAGGGTCGGGCTGGCCCAGCACCATATAGGCGCCCACAATCGCCAGATCGCAGACACGCGGGGCGGCGCACATATCCCCCAGATCAATCAGCCCGGCAACATGCGGTGGCTGCGTCAGGCTACCGGCAACGATGATATTGTAATCGTTCACGTCATTATGGATGGCGGTTGGCGGCAAAGCGGCCAGCGCAGGTTTGACGCCGCGAAAATCGGACACGATCCGATCAATCAGGGCGCGGCGGGCCGGATCTTTGATCACCCCGGCCTGATCGGCAATCCAGTCGCCCTGCGTCAGGTTCCATTTGAAATCACGCGCCAGCGACGGGTGGGTAAAATCGGCAAGGGCGCGGTCCATCGCCCCCACCGCATGCCCGACATCGCCCAGCAACGCGGTGCTGTGCGGCCGGAAACCGGCATAGGTCCGCCCCTCGACCTTTTCCAATAACCAGATCAGCCGCGGCACCCCGGCCTTATCGGGCGCCGACGCGAAGAGATCGCCCGCTTGGGTCTTGATGATTCTGGGCACCGTCACGCCCGGCGCATGGGTGGCAATATGGTCGAACGCCCGGCATTGCAGGTCAATGAACGCAGCATCGCACCCCGCCCGCATAACCTTGAGCACATAGTCCTGCGCGCCGGTGGCCATGAAGTTCAGGTCATATTCACCGTCAAGCGGGGTGAGGGTTGCGCTAATACCCCAGATGTCCTGAAGCACCTGTTGCCAATGTCCTGTCATGCCTTGCCCCCAGCCGTTCAATGCCAAATGATTTGCAATACCCGCTCTGATATGGATCAAAGGGCGCGGGCTGTCGGGCGCAGGTTATGCTGTCTGATGCTGAGGGTTCAAGTGATGCTGATGGTGCAGCGCGGCTTTTTTACGCCGCCCACTGTTGGCGATCCTGCGCCCTTGCGAAATAAGGCTGTTGGCCCGGCCCTGCGGCTATGGCGTTTACGCCCCGGTCCTTTGCTGTTTGGGGACGACCGGCGCATCGGCCAGCCGCAATGTTGCATTGATTATACCTTTGCGGCCATCTTCATATCTTACCTCCGTCTCGGTATGGATGCTGTCCCGGTTCGTATAGAGCGCGTCAATCAGGTCAGGGAACCTGGCCGTTACGACCGTGCGGCGCACCTTGCGGGTGCGTGTCATCTCTCCGTCATCGGCAGTCAGTTCCTTATGTAAAATCAAAAACCTGTGGATCTGGCACCCGGCCAGAACCGGGTCGGCCGCGACCGCTTTGTTGACCTCTGCAATGTGGTGCCGGACCATTTCATAGACCATCGGGTGGCTGGCCAGTTCTTGATAGGACGCATGGGCGATGCTGCGGCGCCCAGCCCAGTTTCTTACCGCTGGCAGGTCGATGTTGATAAAGGCGGTGCAATGATCACGGTTTGCCCCAAAGACTATGGCTTCCAGAATATTGGGATGGGATTTCAGCTTGTTTTCAACGAATTTGGGCACGAACAACCGGCCATCGGCCAACTTTCCCACGTCATTTATCCGGTCGATGATCCGTAAATGCCCAGTGGATTTTTCAAAAAAACCTGCATCCCCGGTTGCCACCCAGCCGTTTGCATCTTTGGTGCGGGCCGTGCTTTCGGGGTTCTTGAAATATTCTACAAAAGCCCCGGCGCTACGGTAGAAAACTTCGCTATTTTGCGCAATTTTTACCTCGACGCCGGGGCTGGGCAGGCCCACCGTATCAGCCCGGGCCTGCCCGTCGGGCTGCTGGGTGATGAACACCGATGCTTCGGTTTGCCCGTAAAGTTGCTTTAGATTGACCCCCAAAGAGCGGTAGAAATCAAAGGTCGCAGACCCGATCGCCTCGCCCGCAGTATAGCTTATACGGATTTTGCCAAACCCCAGCGCAGTCTTTAGCGGCTGGTAAACAAGGATATCGCCCAGCGCATAGGCCAACCGGTCGCGCAAACCTACGGGCTTATTTTCCAGGATGTTCGGCCCGACCCTGCGTGCAACGGTCATGTAGCGATCAAACAGCCATTTCTTTAACCGTCCCGCATCCTTGATACGGGTCATCGCACTGACCAACTGCCCCTCAAACAGCCGGGGCGGGGCAAAGAAATAGGTAGGGCTGATCTCGTGTAGGTCGTCCATTATGGTGTCAGGGCCTTGGGGGCAATTCACGGTAAAGCCTGCCCACATTGCCTGCGCGACCGAAATGATGAAATCCCCCACCCACGCCATCGGCAGATAGGCCAGAACCTCCTCATTTTCACACAGGTTATCGAAATGACACGAGTTTTTGGCGGTTTCAATGATATTGCGGTTTGATAAAACCACGCCTTTGGGGCTACCGGTCGTGCCTGAGGTATAAAGCACCACACATGTGGAATCGTAGGATAGTTCCGCAATACGCCTGGTCAGTTCAGCCCTGTGTTGGCACTGTTTGGTGCGCCCTTCGGCCTGCACATCCGCCAGTGCGCGCAGGCGGCAATGACCAGCCGCTTGCGTGCCGGGCCCGTCTGTATGGATGATATTTCGAATGTTCGGGATTCTGTGCCTGATCTCAAGCACCTTGGCGATCTGTTTTTGATCGCCGCAAACCACAAAGCGCGCGCCGCAGTTTTCCAGTACAAGGGCCATCTCTTCGGTTATGGCGTCCTGATACAGGGGCACAGGCACTGCGCCGCACATCTGCGCTGCGACCATGGCCCAGTAGTGCGCCGGGCGGTTTCGTCCGATAACAGCGACAAAATCGCCCCTATCAACCCCCAGTGACAAAAACCCCATTGCCAGATCATGAATTTCGCGTTGCGCCTCGGCCCATGTCCAACTGTGCCAGACCCCGGATTTCTTTTCACGGTACGCCACGCGCGCGCCAAAACGCCCCACATTACGGGCCAGCAGCGCAGGAACGGATTGGGGCGCGGCGTCTGTCAATGTGGTTTTCGACAAATGGCCACCTCGTACCGGTTCAACGCCGCGCGCCCACGGTTGCCGTGTTGCACCCCTGCCGGATCAAGGGGCGGACTGCCCCGGTTGCCTCCGGTCAGATCATCCGGGACACATCCTCGCTCGCGTCTTCCAGCGATATGCCCAAAGCGTCAAGACCGTCTTCCAGATAATCCGCCAACATTGGAATACCCAGCAGATAGTCTTCGGTGGGAACGGTTGCCTCGGCCTTGGCGGTAGCGATGGCTTCGGCCAGCTCTTCGGCGTCATAGGTTTCGCGGCCAATCCACATGACGGCGACAAGGTTGGCCTTTTCATCGTCGTTCAACGCTTCGATAAAGTTGCGCAGTTCAGCCTCGTGCCCGGTGCCGGGAACCCCGGCGTCAAATTCGCGGGCAAGAATGATGATATAGGCAATTTTGGCTGCACTGATTTGAAGCATCTGATCCTCCATTGAAACCAGTGTCGTCGCTTACGACAAGGCGTGCAAGTTAATCATGGCAGGCGGGGGTTAGATAAGCGGTTTCAGGGGAACCACCCGCGACGGCGCATCGGGGGCAAGTTCTTCAAAGTCGAAATTGTCCAGCCGACGGGCGCGTTTGCCGGCCTTGTCGGCTGAAATCTTTATGTCTTCGATGTCCTTGGCAGCCTGCCCAAAATGCCGATCAAGGCTTTCAACGCGGGTGCCCAGACGGTCCACATCGGCATAAAGCGCGGCCAGTTCCTTGCGGATAGCGCCAGCCTGTTCGCGCATCCTTGCGTCCTTCAGTACCGCCCGCATGGTGTTCAGCGTGGCCATACAGGTCGTTGGCGACACGATCCAGACCTTGGCGGTAAAACCGTCGCGCACCAGTTCGGGGAAATTGGCGTGCAGTTCGGCATAGACCGCCTCGGAGGGCAGAAACATCAGCGCGCCATCGGCGGTTTCACCCTCAAGGATATAGCGTTCGGAAATGGCCTTGATGTGGCTACGCACGGCAATGCGCATCATTCGCTGCGCCTCGATCTGCTGGCTTTGGTTTTCGGCGCGGCGCAGGGATTCGTAGGCTTCCAGCGGGAATTTGCTGTCAATCACGATGGGGCCGGGCGGGTTGGGCAGATGCACAAGGCAATCGGCGCGCCGCCCGTTCGACAGCGTTGCCTGCATCGTATAGGCGTCTGAGGGCAGCGCCTTCAGCACGATATCATGCAGTTGAATTTCGCCAAATGCGCCGCGGGTCTGCTTGTTCGACAGGATGTCTTGCAGGCCCAGCACATTGCCCGAAAGCTTTTCGATATTGGCCTGCGCTTTGTCAATTGTTTCAAGACGTTGCTGAAGATCCCCCAGGGACCGCGCGGTGCGGGTGGCGGTGCCATGCAGCGTTTCCGTCATGCCGCGCGACACTTCGGCAAGGCGCTGCTCCATCAACGTCAGCATCCGCGCCTGCGCGCTGGCCTGCGCCTCAGAGACGTGATGCAAGCCGCCCGATAGATGGTGTTGGCCATCCGAAAGCGCCTGTATATTGGCCCCCAACTGACCAATCTGCGCCTGCATCGGCGCGACCATTCGCGCCGCGCGGGTTGTGGCCCGCAGAGTTTGAAGCAACACGATCAGCACTAAAAGCAACCCGCTGCCGACCACTATCAGACCCGGCAGATCGCCTGATATTATCGGCTGACCATTCAACGTAATCATGTGCGGCCGAAAAGCCGCTCAATATCGGCCAGTTTCAGTTCCACATAGGTTGGGCGGCCATGGTTGCATTGGCCGGAATGGGGCGTCGCCTCCATTTCGCGCAGCAGGGCGTTCATTTCCTCGGGGCGCATCTGGCGACCGGACCGGACCGAGCCATGACACGCCATGCGCGACAGCACCGCGTCGATCCGGGCTTGCAGGCGCAGGCTGTCGCCCTGATCTGACAACTCGTCCAGAATATCGGCAAGCAGGGCGGCGGCGTTGATCTCGCCCAGAATTGCGGGGGTTTCGCGCACGGCAATGGCGCTGCCGCCAAATGGTTCCAACGTCAGGCCAAGGCGGGCAAGATCAGGCGCAAGGTCCAACAATCGCGCCGCGTCAGAGGCCGACAGATCAACAATTTCCGGGATCAGCAGCGCCTGTGCGGCAATACCGTTTTCTGCCATCTGCCGCTTTAGCCGCTCATAGACCAGCCGTTCGTGGGCGGCGTGCTGATCAACGATGACAACGCCGCGCGCGGTTTGCGCGATGATATAGTTTTCATGCACCTGCGCGCGGGCGGCCCCCAGTGGATGATTGGTGTCCGTGCCGTCGGGGCCAGTTTCAACGCGGGCGGTGGGGCTGGCGAAGGGCGTGGCAAAGCCTTGGGGCGCCTCGGCAAACATCGGTGCTTGCCCGGCATAGGCAGTGTGCCGCGCACCAAGGCTGGGACGGTCCATCTGATAGATGCGCGGACCGCCAGACACGGCCGGCCCATAGTCTGGCCGCATTGCGCCCAGCGTCGCGTCGGCCACCGTCGTTGATGCCCGGTGCCCCGCCTCTGCCAGCGCATGACGCAGCGCGGTCACGATCAGCCCGCGCGCCAGACCCGCTTCGCGGAACCGGACCTCGGCCTTGGCGGGGTGGACGTTCACATCCACGCGTTCAGGATCGCAGGTTAAAAACAGCACCGCTGCCGGGTGCCGATCGCGCGACAGAAAATCCATATAGGCGGCGCGCAGCGCACCGGTCAGCAGCTTATCCCGCACCGGGCGGCCGTTGACGAACAAGAACTGTTCCACCGCAGCCCCGCGCGAATAGGTCGGCAAGGCGGCATAACCGGTCAGGCGCAGCCCGTCGCGTTCGGCATCTATCGGCAAGGCATTCTCGATGAAGGCGCGCCCGATTACACGCCGAAGGCGGCCCGCCAGTGCGCCAAACAGTTCGCCCTGTTCCGCATCGGCGCGAAAAATCTCGCGTCCGTCAGCGCCGCCGGACAGATCACGCAGGGTGAAGGATACATAGGGCTCGGCCATCGCCAGGCGTTTGACGACATCGGTGATAGCCTGGGTTTCAGCGCGGTCCGAGCGCAGAAATTTCAACCGTGCAGGCGTGGCAAAGAACAAATCGCGCAGCTCTACCACGGTGCCACGGTTCAGCGCAGCGGGCCGCACCGGCGTTTCGCGCCCGCCCGCCACCGCGATTTGCGCCGCGTCATGCCCGTCAACCCGCGAAACGATGCTTAACCGCCCCACTGCCCCCAGACTTGGCAACGCCTCGCCACGAAAGCCGAAGGTGTGGATGTTCAGCAGGTCTGACCCGTCGATCTTTGAGGTCGCATGACGCGAAAGCGCCAGTGGCAGGTCCGCAGCCGTCATGCCGCAACCATCGTCGGTGATACGGATCAGCGTCTTGCCACCATCGGCAAAGGCAATGTCGACACGGCTTGCCCCCGCATCCAGCGCGTTTTCGACCAATTCCTTGACCGCCGAGGCAGGACGCTCAACAACCTCGCCCGCCGCGATACGGTTCGCGGCGGTTTCATCCAACTGCCGGATGACGGGGCGGTCCGCGCCTTGCGGCGCGCCTATATTGGGGTGTGCGGCGTTCATGCCACTAGGGTTAGCACAAAGCCGGAACAGAGGCTATAGATTCGGGGCTGCCCTTCGCGCCCCGCATATCAGTTGGTCAACCCGACCGGACGACCCACCACCACAAAGCGCAAACTGTCAGCATCCAGCAGACGCGCGGCCACGCGGGCGACGTCTTCGCGGGTAACGGCCTCGACCTTGGCGTTGCGGGTGTTGACGTAATCAATGGGCAGATCGGAAAGCTGCATCCCCACCAGAATATCGGCAATCGGCCCGTTGCCATCAAACCGCAGCGGATAGGCGCCGGTCAGGTAGGTCTTGGCCTCGTCCAGTTCCTGCTCGGTCACGCCGTCTTTCGCCATACGCGCCCATTCCGCCCGGATCACCGCAATCGCCTCGGCCACCTTTTCATTGGCCGACGCGACCGAACCCTGCCACGTTTCGGCCAGATCCTTGGGCACCAGATAGGACGCAACGCCGTAGGTCAGCCCGCGCTTTTCGCGCACCTCATCCATCAGGCGCGATGAAAATCCGCCGCCACCCAACACCTGATTCAGCACATAGGCGGCGAAAAAGTCAGGGTCATCCATGGCAAGACCTTCCTGCCCGAACAGCACCATGGATTGCGGGCTGTCATAGTCAACCACCGTCACACCGCCGGTCAGACCCAACGTCGCCCGCAGTGGCATAGGCGCACCGGTCGCTGGCAGCGGTCCCAGCAGCGTATCCAGCACCGCCCCCAGTTCCTCGGGCGTGATATCACCCACTGCCGACACAAAGATCCGGTCACGGGCCATCACGCGCGCCTTCGCCTCAATGATATCGTCGCGGGTCAAGGCCGCCACGCTATCGGCGGTGCCGTTGATTGAACTGCCGTAGGGATGGTCGCCATAGGCCAGCCGGGCGAAAGTTTCACCCGCAATCGCGCCGGGGTCTTTTGCGTCTGACGCAATAGTCGACAGCACCTGCCCGCGCACCCGGTCAATCGCGCTTTGGTCAAACCGTGGCGCATTCAGCGCCTGCCCCAACAGCGCCACGGCCTGATCGCGATTTTCAGTCAGCATTTTGGCCGAAACGGACAGAACATCATCCGACACGTTGAAAGAAAAACCCGCGGCCAAGGCCTCGGCCGCCTCGGCAAAGCCGTGGCTGTCCAGATCACCGGCGCCTTCTTCGAGTGTAGCGGTCATCAGGTTGATCGCCCCGCGCTTTTCGGGCGCATCAAGGCTGGCACCGCCCTGAAAGCGGATTTCAAGCGCGGTAAAGGGAATCTCGTGGCTTTCCACCAGCCACGCCGTAATCCCGCCGGAGGAGGTGACTGATTGAATATCAACCGCCCGCGCCGGCAGGGCAGCAAACACCAACAGGGCCGCAAAAACGAAACGGATCATTGCGTGACCTCCACAGCGGCAGGTTGCGACAGCCAGCCGGTCACGGCGCGGCGGCGGTCAAAGACATCTTTCGCGGCGGTCATCACGTCGGCCTCGGTCACGGCGCGCAGCGCATCGGGCCAGCCTTTCACATCGTCCACCGTCAGCCCGCTGGCCAGCGCCTCGCCATAGC
Source organism: Phaeovulum sp. (assembly GCF_047638075.1). Taxonomy (NCBI): domain Bacteria; kingdom Pseudomonadati; phylum Pseudomonadota; class Alphaproteobacteria; order Rhodobacterales; family Paracoccaceae; genus Phaeovulum; species Phaeovulum sp. The sequence goes on along the minus strand of NZ_JBLJBV010000029.1, from coordinate 41,377 downwards.
GCTGGGCAAGGCCCTGTACCTGGTCCAGGGCGTAAATCTCGCCTGCGGTGATCTGGGTCTTGATCCGGGCGAATTGCGCGGGGTCTACACCCTCATCCATGAATTTGGCCAAAGTGGCATCCATCGCGTCTTCAGCCTGTTGCAGTGACACGCCTTCGGCGGGAACGACAAACAGATTGAACGTGGTGTCGTCAATCGCCATGCCGTCATAGCCCGCGCCAACGTAAAGGGCCTTGGGCGTGCCAAACATCAGCGCCTTGCCCAGAACCGAGGTCGCACCATTGCCGCCCAGTACCTGGGCCAGAACGGTCAGTGCAGCGGCTTGCGCCTGATCGCCGGGGTCACGTTCGGGGGCCAGGTAGCTGCGGGTGACATACGGCTGGGCTACACGCGGGTCGGCAAAGGTCATGCGCCGTTCCGCCAATTGCGGCGGTTCTTGCGCGCGTTGGCGGGGGCCAAGATCGGGCGTAGGGGCCAGCGGGCCGTAGTATTGTTCCGCCAGCGCCTTCACCTGATCGGGCTGCACATCGCCCGCCACCACCAAAACCGCATTATTGGGGGCGTAATAGCGCCGATACCACGCCAAAGCATCGTCACGGGTCAACTGCTCCATCTCATGGCGCCACCCGATAACGGGCGTGCCATAGGGGCTATTGAGGTACTGCGCAGCCCGGCGTTGTTCACCGAAAATTGCGGCAGGGTCGCTATCGGTGCGCTGGTTGCGCTCTTCGATGATCACCTCGCGTTCGGTCTGCCAGTCATCTTCCGACAGGATCAGATCGCGCATTCGGTCCGCCTCCATCCGCATGACCAGTTCCAGCCGATCAGCGCTGATGCGCTGGTAATAGGCGGTGTAGTCGTAAGAGGTGAAGGCGTTATCGGACCCGCCATTGGCCTCGACTACCTTTGAAAGTTCGCCGGGCGCGAGGTCATCGGTGCCCTTGAACATCAGGTGCTCCAGAAAATGCGCAACCCCCGATTTACCACGCTGCTCATCGGCGGATCCTGCCTTGTACCAGACCATCTGCACCACGACCGGGGCGCGATGATCCTCGATCACGATGGCCTCAAGCCCGTTGGGCAGGATAAAATGGGTCACGTTTTCGGCGTTAGCAGGAAGGCTGAATGCGGCCAAAAGCCCAAGCATCAGAATCGGTCGGAACATGTAAACCTCCGGGGAATGCGCCCCATAGCTACGCCATGGCGTGCCGGGATCAACCCATCTGACGCGGAGTTGATTACGGATTCAGCAATTTGGCCGGCGGCGGCGCCGCAGGTGTGCGCGCGCCAACCTTGCGCCAACGCTCCAACTCGGCGTGCTGATCCAGCGCCATCGGGGCATAGGCCTTGAAATATACGTTTACACTGAACAGACGTTCCATCAGCCGGCCATCGTTTTTGCGGCGGTATTCCAGATCTTCGGCGGCCAACTGGTCACGGATCGCCGCCGAGGTGCCAAAACGGCCCGCTTGCGCAACCAAAGCCCCGTCACCCGCGCCAATGCCCCTGCGCGCCAAAGCCGCAGGATTGCCGCCCAGGGCCGCCACTGCGTCTGCCTCTGGTGTGGGGTCAGTGATGCTGGTGCCCCCCGGCGTTGGGGTAGGTAAATCGGCCAGATCCTGCGGCATCTGCAAGGGCTTGGTCGGCAGGATACCGAATTCATCCGGCCCCGCCGTGGTAGACCGCAGGTTCATCAGCTGCGGCTGCTTGTCACTACCACAGGCGGCAAGCATCAAGGCCGCCACCGCAAGCGCCCCAAAAGTGCCGATTTTCGCCCGCATGCGCCACTCCCTCACCAATATGCCCCCGTCTTAACGCAAGAGTTTGCGCGCGTCACGAGGGAAACCAAGACTTATGCCCAACCACTTAGCGCTTGCGGGCCTTGGCCGGGCTTGCATCGTTGCGCCCAGCGAAAAAAACCAGCCCCGCCGCCCCGGCGAAAATCGCAATATCAGCGACATTGAACGAATAGGGATTATCGATTCCGGGCACCGACAGGTTCAGAAAATCTGCCACTGCCCCGTAAAGCAGCCGGTCCACCACATTGCCCAACGCCCCACCGACCAACAGCCCCGCCGAGACCTGAACCAGTCTTGAATGCGCCTCGCGCCGCACCCAAAGCCAAACCCAGACCGATATTCCCAGCGCCAGCAGGATCAACCCCCAGCGTGTCCAGTCGCTTTGCCCTGAAAACAGGCCGAAATTCACGCCCTGATTCCACGCCATACGAAAATTTACCCAAGGCGGAAATACGTCAATAGTCAGTTTGCGATCCAACCCGAGAACATGAACCACGACGTATTTCGACACTTGATCCACGGCCATGATCGTCGCCGTTACCTTTGCCGCAAGTCGCATGAACGCCTCCATATATTCACTTTGGCTTTTCGTTGGCGCAAATACTCCCGCCGGAGGCGTCTTTTGCAAGGTAGGGCCTCCGGCGGGAGTATTTGCGCCAACGAAAAGCCGAATCATCAGTGGCGGAAATGCCGTATCCCGGTAAAGACCATTGCCAGACCCGCCGCATCGGCGGCCGCGATCACTTCGGCGTCACGCATTGAGCCGCCGGGCTGAATCAGGGCGGTGGCTCCCGCCTCGGCGGCGGTAATCAGGCCGTCAGCAAAGGGGAAGAACGCGTCCGAAGCGACGACAGCCCCTTGGGTCAGGGGCGAGGACAGGCCCAGCGCCTCAGCCATGTCCTGGGCTTTTCGGGCAGCGATGCGGGTGCTGTCGACGCGGCTCATCTGGCCTGCGCCCACGCCAACGGTTGCACCGTCCTTGACGTAGATGATCGCGTTCGATTTGACGTGCTTGGCTACCTTCCAGGCAAACAGCAGGTCGGTCAGTTCCTGTTCGCTGGGCGCGCGTTTAGTTACCACTTTCAGGTCGGCACGCGTTATCGTGCCATTGTCCTTGCCCTGCACCAGGAACCCGCCGCCGACCTGGCGGTAGGTCAGCACATCGCTTAGCGGATTTGCCAGTGCGCCGGTGGTCAGCAAGCGCAGGTTTTTCTTGGCAGCAAAGATTTCGCGGGCGGCGGGGTCGGCATCGGGGGCGATGACAACCTCGGTGAAGATGTTGCAGATTTCTTCGGCCGTCGCCGCGTCCAGCTTTTGGTTCAGCGCGATGATACCGCCGAATGCCGATGTGCGGTCACAGTCATAAGCCCGCTTATATGCCTCAAGCAGGGTTTTGCCTTGTGCCACACCGCAGGGGTTGGCGTGTTTGATGATCGCCACCGCGGGCCCTTGCCCGGCAAATTCTGATACCAGCTCAAACGCCGCGTCGGTATCGTTGATGTTGTTATAACTGAGCTCTTTGCCCTGCCACTGTTTGGCCGTGGCCACGCCCGGGCGGTTTGATCCGTCCAGATAGAACGCTGCTGACTGATGCGGATTTTCGCCGTAGCGCAGCGTCTGGGCAAGTGTTCCGGCAAAGGCACGGCGGCGTGGAGTTTCTTCTCCGATTATCGTTGCCATCCAGGTGCTGACTGCTGCGTCATAGGCCGCTGTACGGGCGTAGGCTATCTGCGCCTGCCGCTGGCGGAAAACCAATGAGGTACGGTCATCGTTCTTGTCCAATTCCGCCAGCAGGGCATCATAATCCTGCACGTCAACGACCGTTGCGACAAAGGCATGGTTCTTGGCGGCCGCGCGGATCATCGCGGGGCCGCCGATGTCGATATTTTCAATACAGTCGGCATAATCGCCGCCCTTCGCCACGGTCTCTTCAAACGGGTAAAGGTTGACGATCAGCAGGTCGATCGGCTCGATCCCATGGGCTGCCATGGCAACCTGGTGTTCGACATCATCGCGCAGCGCCAAAAGCCCGCCATGCACCGCCGGATGCAGGGTTTTCACACGGCCATCCATCATTTCGGGAAAGCCTGTCACCTCGGCCACGTCCTTCACACGCACGCCTGCCGTGCGCAGCGCCAAGGCGGTACCGCCGGTTGACAGGATTTCGACACCCCGTGCGGCCAATGATCTTGCAAATTCGATCAGCCCGGTCTTGTCGGATACGGAAATCAGCGCGCGGCGAAGGGGGACGAGATTGGTCACTGGGAATGGTCCTTTGGCTCAGTCAGTTTCGGGGGTGCGTCGGTGTCGTCAAAAGTTGCGGTTTCAAGATCGCGGATGGCAGCGGGGGTATCTTGTGCCTTGGCCAAGGTCCAGCCAATCTGGCACGCATAGTCCAGAACCCGCCCGGACAGAACGATCTGGCGCGCGGCACGCGGCCGCAGCCGCCCCTTTTCCAGAAAAACCGAGGGCTCCAGAGACATAGTCGCCGCGCCGTCATGCCGAAACACCCATATTTCACCGGATTTGAGCACCATCGACACGGCGGCGCCCCCCATATCCAGCGCCGCATCCACGTCGGGATGCAGATGAAAGCGGATATCAAACGCTATCCCCTGCAGGCCCGAACGGTCCATGATCACTTCAAACCGCTTGCGATCCTCGCTGGTCATTGCGCCAAGCGTATCTTCGCCTTTCAACGTCCGGCCATCGGGCGATAGCATGAGGTCGCGCATATGGGTCATTCCGTGGGTGGCGGCATAGCCATTATGCCCGCACAAAAGCCGGGGGCCATCTTCGGTCTGTTCTTGCTGGGCCCAGACCTCGGACGGAATATCGCTTAAATACCCTCGGCTGGCACTGCCCAACATGCCGTCAGGGCCAAGGCGTGACGAGGAAAAGCCAACGATGCCCAGCGTTGAATGGCTGGGGGTTGCCCGGCCTGCGCGGTGCCAATCGCGGCCAAAGGACGCCCCCGAGCCGCAATTGACAACCAGCGGTCGCCGCCCCGAGGTCAGTTCCAACGCCAAAGTAGATGCGTGAGCATTGGCCGAGGCGGGCCCCGATGGCGGAACCGCCGCGTCAACAATCAGCGTGGTGCGCCCCCCGTGCAACCGGGCAAACCCCATCGCCAGCCCGTCAGAAAGCACCGCCCGCACGCCTGCTGCTGCCAATGCCTGGTCCAGCCGTCCTTCCTGGCCACGCCCACCGCCATGAAACCGCGCCAGGCCGCCGTCGGCGTGGCGAAGGGTGCGCAAGGTGGGGGCGATACGCCCGATCGCCGCCAGATGCGCGGCCGAGGGCGTGCGCCCGGCCTCGGACAGGGCCGCGGCGGCCCAGGTCAGAAGGGTGAATACCTCCAGTAATTCTTCGGGGTTGCGGGTGGGGATGCCGCCTTCGGCATCAATCTGGGTGTTGCATTCATGGGCCAGTGCGCTTGCGGCGGCGGCAACGTGGCGCTCCATCCCGGTCAGGGCAAGACCCGCGTAGATCAGACCTGTCAGCGCTTCGAATCGCGGCAGGCCGGGGCTGGCCGCTTTCCAGCGCCGCGCAAGAAAGATGGTCTGTTGGCCAAGACTGCGGAAAAACGCATCGGCGGCGGCGCGGTTTTGCCCATTCAGCAGCAACAGTGCGTTGTTGATCCAGCGGATCAGGCGCCGCCCGGTCAGATCCGGCGTCCAGCCCGGCCCTTTGCCTGCGCCAAAATGGGTGATCCAGTCAAAGACCCAGGTCTGCGCACGGTCGCGTGCCGCGCGGTCGCCCACAGCGGCAAGATCATCCAGCCAGGCATTGCCATGTAGCGCCTCTTCAAAGCTGGGATCGGGCATCGGCAAGTCCCACAGTGTTTTGCCGGGGCCTTCGATCAGAAATCCGGCAAACAGGAAATTGCCGGCGATAAGTTGCCGCCCCCGCGCAAATGATCCAATGGTCCGGGGCTCGGGCTGGCTGACAAATCCGGTGGCGGGGCGGGCGCGGGCGGCGCGCATGGCAGCAAGGCGGTTGAACAGGCGTGTCTTGCGGTCGGGCCAACTGCCCGCCGCCACTGCCGTCGTTCTGCCCCCGAATGATGCCTGCCGTGCCATGCTGCCCCGGATATTGCGACGCCACCGCTTTTTATAACGTCGGTTTCGGGGGCACCATAGTCGGGCCTGAAAGGACTGTCACCGCAGAAGTGGCACTACCCGGCAAGGTCACGCGTAAGACAGGCGATATAGAATCCGTCCATGCCGCCGGTTTCGGGCCAATAGTCGGGGCGCAGGCGCAAGCCGCCCTCGGCGGTGATCCATTCCGGGTCGATGCCCGGCAGGGCGAGAGCGCCCGGCTGGGTGCGCAGGCCGGGGTGGCGGGTCAGGGCCGCGGCAATCTGCGCCTCGCCCTCTTCGGGCAAAAGCGAACAGGTGCAATAGACCAGCCGCCCATTTGGCGCCAACATGTCAAGCGCGCGGTCCAACATCTGGGCTTGCAGCGCAAACAGCTCGCGTAAGGACCGTGGGTCTTTTGCATAGGGCACGTCGGGGTGGCGTCGCACCGTGCCCGTGGCGGAACAGGGCGCATCCAGAAGAATCGCCTCAAAAGGTGCATCGGGCTGCCAATGCAGCGCATCATCGGTGACAATACGGGCGGACAGGCCGCAGCGGGCCAGATTCTCTGCGATCCGCTGGGCGCGTGGAGAGGAGATGTCCAGCGCCGTCACATCAGCGCCCATCGCCGCAAGTTGCAGCGTCTTGCCGCCCGGCGCGGCGCACAGATCCAGGGTGCGCGCACCCGCTGCGGGGGCGAGGATTCTGGCGGCAAGGGCAGCGGCGGCATCTTGCACCCACCACGCCCCTTCGGCAAAGCCCGGCAGATCCGACACCTGCCCCCGTGCGGCCAGCCGCAGGCTGCCGGTGGGCAACAGCGTGGCGCCTAGCGCCTCGGCCAGTTCGGGCGCGGTATCGGCGGATTTTGGAGTAACGTCCAAGGGGGCGGCGCGCAGGTGGGCCGCCTCGATCCGCATCGTTGTCTGTTTGCCCCAAGCCGACATCAGCCGCCCCCGCAGCCAGTCCGGCAAGGCCGGAGGCGGCAGGCTGTCCCATGTCGCGGGGTCGGTTTCAGCCACCTTGCGCAGCACCGCATTGATCAGCGCGGTGAAGCTGTCGGTCCGCGGGCCGCCGGTGCGCGCGATCGTCACCGCATCGTTCACCACACCGTGCGGTGCTGCACCCTCTTCCAGCATTTCGACCGTCGCAAGGCGCAACAGCGCCTGAACGTCAGGCGGCGGCGCGCGACGCATCAGCTTTTTAAGAACCGCATCGGCGCGGCCCAGGTGGCGCAGCGTGGCCAAGGCAAGCCGCTGGGCGCGGGCGCGTTCAGCCGGAGGTAGCCCGCCAAGATCGCCGGCGGCGAGTTGGTCAGACAAGGGCTGCGCGTGTTCGGTAACGCCCAGGATCAGCCCCAGCGCCGCTTTGCGTGCGTCTTCCCCCATGCTCATATGACCGTGACCCTTTGGCTTGTTACGAGTACCGCTGCCCACTATATCATGACCGGACCCTTCACAAGGAACGTGCAAGATGACCGACCTCACCAAAAAACCTGACTTGGCCCCAGCCGCGCTGCGCGCGTTGTCAGAAGCCGAAGAGCGGCGCAAAGCTGCAGGCACAACGGCATCGCCGACTGAACTGGGCGGGCGCGATGGACTGGACCCGGTGCGCTTTGGCGATTGGGAGAAGAAGGGGATGGCGGTCGATTTCTGACCCGCCGAGGGTTTTTCATCCCGAACCCCCAAAGAGCATTCAAGAGGTTGCTGAGGAAATCGGCCTTCGACCCGGATTGATCATGGCAATCGTCGCCGGTCAAAAGCAACGTCACCCTTGCCATGAAATCAGCAATGGCAGGGTGCTGTCCGTTGGAAATTGAGGCGCTGGCACGTTGTTGCTGATCTGACAGGGGGCATGACCGTGGCGTTGAACTTATTCCGTCATGCTTTTCGATGAACAAAAGGAACGGCGCCATCAAAACAGGGGCTCAAAGATCTAGGCACCGACAGGTTCCGCAGTGCGTATCGTTGGGTTTTGCAGTGCTGATTGCATCAGCGGGGTAAAACCGGCGAGCGTTGTGCCCCCTGTCAAGGGGACGAAACGGCAGATAATGCGTTGGCCGTTGGCAAGTGTGGCTTCACCTGCCCAGGCAGTGCGATTGCCAATCTGTGTGGTAAAATCGCGTGCCGTGGCCCAGATCGGACTGGGCTGGCATTTATCTTGCCATATACGAATCGAATCGAGCGCCGTCACCTGCCCCAGGGTTGTGCGCGGATCGACACCCCACATCTGTGCATAGGCCGCATTCGATGTAACCAGTTCGCCCGATGGCTGGAATACCGCGACTGCCTCTTGTAGCGCATCAAGCACCTCGTGACCCAGTTCCAATTCAGCACGAAATCGCCGCGTTAAAGACACTTCGGATGATATATCCTCAAAGAGGAACGCCACGGCGCCATCGGGATGTGGGCGGCCTGTGACCCGATAGGTCTGACCCGAAGGTAGTGACCAGGTCTCTGAATGGTGGCCCGCTGCGGCCGCCTGCTCCAAGGCTGTCATCTGCTGACGCCAGCTTCGGTAATCCTTCATCTCGGGCATCATCCTGCCTTCGCGAAGGCGATCAAGGAAAGCATAAAGTGTTGGGCGGCAAGATAGGAATTCAGCCCCAAGCTGCGTCAATTCAATCAGTGCGGGGTTGAATAATTGCAACTGCCGCTGCCGATCAAAAATGGCCAGCCCAATGGGAAGATCGGCAAAGGTTTTCGTCAATGTCTGGACGAAATCACGAAGGGCGCGTTCTGCGCGCACCGTTCCATCTATGGAAACAGCAAAGTTCAATGTTCCACTTTCAAGACGGTAGCTCTGCCATTCGAACCAAAAGACTTTACCGTCTGGCGCATTTATTTTCATGCGGCGTGGGCCGCTTTCAGGTGTCGCAGCCTCTGCCCCAAAAAGATGTGGAAGCGGCCAAGTCAGCGCATCATCGGCATTTGCAAGCGCATCTGACCGCAAGATATAGGCGCGATTTGCCCAAATCACGCTACCCGTGGCGTTCTCGCGCCAACATAAAACCGGAGCGCGATCCATTGTCACGCGCAGATGTTCCAGTTCGTCTTCCAGCGCGCGGTGTGACAGCCCGTCGACCACGACCCCGTGCCCCTCAACCTCGGGGTCGGTAAGCGCTATGCGCGCCATGCCGTTGACATCTTCTGCGAAAAGCCGCAGCGGGGCCGTGCCATCGGGTGAGCGGGCGACCATTTCGATTGTGCCACGCGACGATAAACTGCCCAGAATTGACGCAAAATCATCGAATCGCGTGGCGAGAAACGCTGATAGCCTGGCCCAATCACTACCGCCCATTGGAGAGGCGTTCAAAAGTGCGCGCGCCGGGGCGGTTGCATCAACCAGATCCTGATCGTCAAATAGAAAGACTGATTGTTCCAATGCGGGCTGCACCGCGAGCGCCGCAGCCTTGCGCCGCTGACCAAGCTGAACAGAAATAATCATCAGCGCGATTAACGCCGATCCGACCGAGGTTGCCACAATTACAAGTGCCAGCATCCACTGTTCCATCGCTTCGACCTTTCTGATCGCCTGTGGACCAGCATCCGCAACAATGGTTAATGTGCCGTTAAATGTGCTCAGGGCGTAAACTGAAGGTTTTCTCCCAATGTACCAAGATCATCGGCAACAATCCTTTCAACGGGCCAGACCACCTCAACAATTGCGCCAGACCGTGCCGGATGTTCGTCGTCACGCAAAAAAGGATCGGTTCCGTTTGCGAATTTCAACCGTGCGCCGGTGCGTTCCAACAGCGTTTTCGCAATGAACAGGCCAAGGCCCATGCCCTCATATTCGGGGCGCTGGCGGCGATCCGACTCGCCCCTGCGCGCACTGAGAAACGGGTCTCCGATACGGCCTAAAACGCCCGGGGCATAGCCGCGCCCGTCATCGCAGATGCGGACGATAATCTCAGTCGCGGTCCATTGCGCATCTATCCAGACAGTCGAATGCGCAAAATCAACGGCGTTCTGCATCAGGTTTCGCAATGCGTGGATAAGTTCGGGGAAGCGGTAGATGATCGGCTGACGCTCACTGCCGCCCGGCCCTGGCGACGTGTCAAAAAGGAGTGTCTTGCCGCGGTCCTGGTGCGGTTCGGCAGCTTCGCGCAGGACGGCTAACAACGGTGCGGCGCGCAGGTGCGTATCATCTTTTCCGGCCCGTCCCATGCTATGTAGAATGTCCCGGCAACGGTCAGCCTGACTGCGGATCAACAACGCATCCTCGCGTAGATCAGGATGGTCCCCAAGCTCGTCTGCCAGCTCCGCGCTGACCAGTTTTATCGTGGCAAGAGGTGTCCCAAGTTCGTGCGCTGCTGCAGCCACCACCCCACCCAGATCTGTCAGCTTCTGTTCGCGCGCCAGTGCGCTTTGGGTCGCAAAAAGCGCATCACCCATCGAGTGGATCTCAAACGCTACCCGGCGCGCATAGGCCCCCAGAAATATAACCCCGATAACAATTGCCAGCCAGTAACCAAAGCCAAACATCGGCGGCACGGCAATGACTGTTCCATCGTGCATCACTAGGGGCGCGCTGTAAAAGGCGACCATGGTAATCATCACGATTGTCGCTGAGCCCACAAACACGGTGGAGCGGGTCTGAAGCGCCGTCGCCGCAATGGTGGCCGGTGCAAGTATCAGCAACGCGAACGGGTTATTCAACCCTCCTGTCAGCGCCAGCAGCAGGGCCAATTGTGCCGTATCAAAGAGCAACATCGCAAGCGTTTCACCTGCGGAAAGACGTTTGCTTTCTGGGAAAAGAAAGATCGCGACCAGGTTTGCAGCCGCCGCGGCCCCGACCGTCGCCAGGCACAACGGCATGTCCAGCGCTATACTGTAGATCAGTGATGCGGCCAACAGCGCCGCCAGTTGCCCGAAAATGGCCGTCCACCGCAGCAGGATCAGTGTTCGCAGGCGCACCCAATCGCTGTGCGTTTCGTGCAGATGCGTGTGTTCCGGTAGGCTGACAGCGTTCGGCATGATGGGTCCTGTTGTCACATCGCAGCGGTTTGCATTGATAGTCGGCCCGCAATGCGCAATCAATGAGCGTCCTGCTACCAGATTCTGAGGTTATTGATGCCCATTTCCGCCCGCACCACCGCTATCGCCGCCGCTGTTGTCATTGCGGCTGGGTTGGCGGTCGCCTATTTCGTTACGCGCCCGGGCGAGGAAGACCGTTTTGCCCAATGCCGCCGTGGCGTGGTCGCGGGCGGTGGCGGCAGCATTGGCGGCCCATTCACGCTGATTGACGAAACGGGCGCCACCGTCACCGATAAAGATGTGATTACGACGCCGGCCCTGATCTATTTTGGCTATACCTACTGCCCGGATGTTTGCCCGCTTGATAACGCGCGCAATGCCGAAGCGGTTATGCTATTGGAGGATAAGGGTTATTTCGTAACGCCGATCTTCATCTCGGTCGATCCGGCGCGCGATACGCCAGAGGTGCTGGCCGATTTCACCAGTGTGATGCATCCACGAATGATCGGTCTGACCGGCACACCAGAGCAGGTAAAGGCCGCCAGTCAGGCCTACCGCACATATTTCAATATAAAGGATCCAAGCGATCCCTATTATCTGGTCGATCACTCAACCCAGACCTACCTGGTGTTTCCAAAGTCCGGCTTTGCCGAGTTTTTTAACCGTGACACGACCCCGCAGGAAATGGCGGACCGCGTGTCCTGCTTCATCGACGCCGAGAATGGCTGAGGCGAGGGCGCCTGCATTTATACCAAGCAAGAAATTGACCATCGTCGCGTGACCCCCTAGAACTTGTCTGAAGTAACTAGTTGGGGGCACAGATGGCCGAGGATGATTTTGCGGAGTTGGGTAGTGATCGCACCTTGCTTCTGGTTGATGATGATGTGCCATTTTTAACGCGCCTGGCGAGGGCGATGGAAAAGCGTGGTTTTCAACCCGAAACCGCTGAAACCGTTGCCGCCGGCAAAGCGATCGCGCAGGCGCGACCGCCCGCTTATGCAGTTATAGATCTGAGGCTTGAGGATGGGAACGGCCTTGATGTTGTCGAGGCATTGCGCGAACGCCGCCCCGATGCGCGCATCGTTGTTTTGACCGGGTACGGCGCAATTGCGACCGCTGTGGCGGCAGTTAAAATCGGCGCAACCGATTATCTGTCCAAACCTGCCGATGCCAATGACATTACAAATGCATTGCTCGCGCGTGGGGAAACCATGCCTCCGCCCCCCGAAAACCCGATGAGCGCAGATCGTGTCAGATGGGAACATATCCAGCGTGTTTACGAATTATGCGAGCGCAATGTATCGGAAACGGCAAGGCGCCTGAACATGCACCGTCGCACTCTCCAGCGGATTTTGGCCAAACGCAGCCCCAAGTAGAGTTCTTTACTAATTGTGTGAGTTTATTTCTTGATTTATTCCATTCGCCATTAGATACAGCGGCATCTTTTACAGTGCTGGAATAAAACATGGACATCAATCTCGACGCACTTCCTCTGGCAGAGCTCAAGGCCCTTCGGAACCGGGTCGAACGTGCTATCGCTACGTTTGAAGACCGAAAAAAGAAAGAAGCACTGGCCGAGTTAGAGGAAACCGCGCGCAAGATGGGGTATGCCCTCGCGGACTTTACAGGTGAGTCCAGCGCCAAGAAACGCAAACCAGCGGCGCCGAAATATGCCAATCCGGCGGATGCCGCTGTTACATGGACAGGTCGCGGCCGCAAACCACGCTGGGTCACGGCAGCATTGGCGTCTGGAAAATCCTTGAAAGACCTGGAAATCTGATTTTTGTCTGCCGGGCGGGTAACATACTGTCATGTTGGCCCGCCTCAGACTTCAGACTTGAGCCAATCTATGAATATCTGAGCCTGTTTTGTTACGGGGCCAGGCGACCAGACTATATAATAACCTAAAGTGTCATCCCGTAATTCATGCACCTTAACCAACCAGCCATTAATCAAATCTTCCTCAACCAATGCCTTACTTTCCAGATGCAGGCCGATCCCTTCGCGGGCCGCAGAAAGTGCCAATTCTTCATTTGGGAACTCGGTGAATTTCAACTCATCTGGGTTTAGGCCGATGGATTTCAGCAACTGCAACTGTTCAGGCCAGGTGCCTTCGTGCACCCAAGGCAGCGCAGACATTTCGCGTAGGCTTAGCTGGGTGCGCCCCTCCAGCAATCTTGGCGCACCAACCACAATCTGAGGTGCTGCGGTCAGGAATTCTGACACAACGTCGTTCCACCCCCCGTCACCAAAACGGATACCCAGTGTCGCCCCCTCACGGCAAAGATCCACCACGCGTGAATCGGGCAAAAGTGACAGCGGCACGTTCGGATGGCGTTTCCAAAACCGTGACAGACGCGGCATCAGCCACTCTGCGGCAAAGGCGGGCGGCAGAGTGACGGTCAGGGGGCGTTCGCCATTCTGCCTTATCATTGTGGTCAAAGCAGTCTCTATGGCGCCGAATCCATCGTTTAGCGCCAATGCCAGCCGTTCACCCTCGCCGGTAAGACGCAGGTTGCGACCATCCCGCCACACCAGGGCAATGTCCAGACGTTCCTCCAGCGCGCGTACCTGCTGGGCGACGGCGGCGTGAGTCACGTTCAGCACGCGCGCGGCGGCGCTGAAGCCACCCATTCGCGCCGTCACCTCAAAAGACCGAAGGGCCGTCAGCGCGGGCATGCTGCGCCAGTCAATATCATGCATATGTTAGCCTAACTATCAATTGCAATAAAATTACTGACTGGCTTTCACGCAGATATCAAGCGTAAAGAAGCGCAATGACGACATAATAGGAGGGTCAGGATATGATCCGTATGATAGCAGAAGTAATGACGATCGCCATGGGTGGCTATGCGTTGTCTCGTGCCGAACCCATCCAGCGTTCAGGGCAGTTGGGCAAGGATACTGGCCAGTAAAGACTGGTGGCGCGCAGTGTAGTCTGCGCGCACCTCGGCGGGGGGTCTTAGCCGGATGGTCAGCCCCCGCACCAAGGCCGGATCAAGTCTGCCGAACAGCTTGTCCGCCTCGGCCCTGGAAAACCCGGCAATCTGCTCTGCCTCCATCCTTGCGGATACTATATCGGCGGTTTTGATTGCCTTTTTGATTGGCAAGGGCAGCGCCGCAGGCAGGCCAAAGCGCAGATGCACCGCGGCCGTCAACCGCGCATCCAGATCACCGTAACTGGGCCCGATCGCCGCCTTTACCGGCGAGATCATATCCCCGATCACATATTCCGGCGCGTCATGCAGCAGTGCGGCCAACCGCCAACGCGGCGCAATACCGGGATTGGCACGGTTGAAAATATCTTCGACCAACAAGGAATGTTCTGCGACCGAATAGGCAAAATCGCCCCGCGTCTGGCCGTTCCAGCGCGCCACGAAGGCCAGGCCGTGTGCGATGTCTTCAACCTCGATATCCAGCGGCGCGGGGTCCAGAAGGTCCAACCGCCGCCCCGACAACATTCGTTGCCACGCGCGTTTCATTGCTGCACCGTCAACGGATCCGGGAACCGCGCCAGATAGCGCGCCATCGCGCGGCCCGACAGCAGGTGTTTTACCATCATCCGACGTAACCTGCTGCTATTAGGGGCAAGCCCCTTTCCCACCGCGATGGGCGGAAGGGTTGGGAAATGCACAGCCAAAAACCCGGCCAAGGCGCGGGAAAAGCGCGGCGGATATTGCCCGTCCGTATCATTCCAAGGCTTCAACGGTCCGATGAAATGCACGATATGCGCGCCTTGCATTGCCTCGAATAGCCGCGCAGCCCAGCTGTATTGCCAGTTCCAAACAGGGCTCAGTTCGGCCCAGTGGCGGTGCAATACGCAGTTCAAAAGGGTCTGATCATGCCGTAAAAGCCGCCCCTTGCATGCGGTGCCAAATTCGATGCAGTGGTTTAGCACCGCATCCGCCTGCCAACGCGCGCAGTCAATCAGCATCACCCCAGAATTGAAATATGGCGCAACGCCCAGCCCCGCTGCCTTGAATTCAGCAGGCATCCGCCCCGGCGTGCGCCATTGCTGGTTATCGCGTACCGCCGCCACCGGATTTGGCCCCATTTCTACGGCCAGCAGCGCTGACAGATCACCCCCCTGCACATAAATATCCGCATCGAGATAAAGTATCCGGTCATAAGCGCCTGCAAAAGCATCAGGCAGTAGCAGTCGCAGATACATGCTCATCGTGCGCCGGGCGTCAGTTCCGAAACCGTCCAGCAGCCCGTCGGCCGTCAATTTGCAGGCCCGCAGATGTAATCCGGCCAAGCTACGCGGTATTTCGGGCATTTCTACATCGCAGATGCAGATGTCGAAATCCCGCGCAGGGTGTAGCGCGGTAATCTGCGCTGCCGCAAACAGCGCGTAGGGCAGATAGTTGGCGTCGCAGCAAAAAGCCACAGCTTTGCGGGCGGTCGCAGGGGTCTGAGACTCAAGTGTGATTGCCATAGGTCTCTCGTTAACGGTCTGGGTGTTGATACATCGGCGCGATGGGCTGAACAACCAAGACAGAGTCAACGCGCCTCAACCCGTTTCGCACGCGCTGTGCGGCGCCGTTCAATGGCCCGTGACGTGGCGCCTATTGGCTGAGCAGATTATTGCTGATTGATTGTTCAAATGCTAAAAGCGCCCAAATTCTGAATTTAGGAGCCATCATGGCCGATTACATCGTTAAAGATATTGCGCTTGCCGCTTATGGCCGCAAAGAACTGGACATTGCCGAAACCGAAATGCCGGGCCTGATGGCGCTGCGCGAAGAGTTTGGCGGCTCAAAGCCGCTTTCGGGTGCGCGCATTGCTGGCAGCCTGCACATGACCATCCAAACGGCCGTTTTGATTGAAACGCTCAAGGTGCTGGGCGCCGACGTGCGCTGGGCCAGCTGCAATATTTTCTCAACGCAGGATCACGCGGCGGCGGCGATTGCTGAAGCGGGTATCCCGGTTTTCGCCATCAAAGGGGAAACGCTGGAGGATTACTGGACCTACACCGACAAGATTTTCCAGTTTGACGGTGGCACCTGCAACATGATCTTGGATGATGGCGGCGATGCGACGCTTTACATTCTGCTGGGGGCGCGGGTTGAAGCGGGTGAAACCGGTCTGATCGACGTGCCGACCTCGGACGAAGAGGTGTGCCTGTTCAATCAGATCAAGAAGCGCCTGAAGGAAAGCCCCGGCTGGTTCACCAAGCAGCGCGATGCGATCATGGGCGTTTCGGAAGAAACCACCACCGGCGTGCATCGGCTTTACGATCTGCACAAAAAGGGCCTGCTGCCTTTCCCGGCAATCAACGTGAACGATTCTGTCACCAAGTCGAAATTTGATAACAAATACGGCTGCAAGGAATCACTGGTCGACGGGATCCGCCGCGCAACCGACACGATGATGGCAGGCAAGGTCGCCGTGGTGTGCGGTTATGGCGACGTCGGCAAAGGCTCGGCGGCAAGCCTGCGCGGTGCGGGTGCCCGTGTGAAAGTGACCGAAGTAGACCCGATCTGCGCCTTGCAGGCCGCAATGGATGGGTTCGAAGTTGTGGTACTGGAAGACGTGGTGAACAGCGCCGATATCTTCATCACGACCACCGGCAACAAAGACGTGATCCGCATCGAACATATGCGCGATATGAAAGACATGGCGATTGTTGGCAATATCGGCCATTTCGACAATGAAATTCAGGTAGCCGCGCTGAAGAACCACAAATGGACCAATATCAAGGAACAGGTGGACATGATCGAAATGCCTTCGGGCGCGCGGATCATCCTGTTGTCAGAGGGGCGCTTGCTGAACCTTGGCAATGCCACCGGCCACCCCAGCTTTGTGATGTCGGCCAGCTTTACCAATCAGGTGCTGGCGCAGATTGAACTGTTCACAAAGGGCAAGGAATACGTCCCTGGTGTTTATATCCTGCCCAAGGCGCTGGATGAAAAGGTTGCCCGCCTGCATCTGGCGAAAATCGGTGTAAAGCTGACCGAGCTTAGCAAGGATCAGGCCGATTACATCGGCGTGGCCATGGAAGGTCCGTTCAAAGCCGAACATTACCGTTACTGAAGCATCTGCCCCGGGCGTAATCAGGCGCCCGGGGCAGGTTTGCGGGCCAAGGGTATGATTCCGGCAGAATTCCGTTTGAGCCGTGGTCGATTTCGCCTTAACCTCTGCCACAGTCACGGGCCCGTTGCCCGTGCTGGGATATATCTTATGTGGGACAGGTAGGAGTGAGAAATGGGTAAGAGAGACGATTTGATCGCCAAATATGCCGATGATCTGAAAAACAAATGCAACATGACGCCGGATATGGATCTTTTGACCAAGGTCACCGTCGGCTGTGGTCCGGCAATCTATAACGCCGATTCTTCAACTGTCGCCGCTGGCCAACCGGCTGAGCTGGAAACCGTCAAGAATAACTTTCTGGTCAAAAAGTTAGGGTTGAAAGACGGGCCGGAACTAATGGCCGCAATTGATGCCGTGATCGAAACCTATGGCAGATCCGAACGCAATAAATACCGCGCAGTTGTTTATTACATGCTGACCAAGCATTTCGGCAAAGAAAGTGTTTACGGCTGAGCCATTGGGCTTGCTGTTTGGGGGCGCCGTCAAGGCGCGCCCTTTTTCCATTTCAAAGCAGTGCCTTGATTGCGGCAACATGATCGGCATTCGCGCCACGCGCATCGCCGGCCAAGGCCACTACTTCCGCGTCCAACGCTTCGGGTGCGATAATCCGGTCAATCAGCCCCCAGGCCAATGCCTCCTCTGCGGTGATTTTTTGTCCAGCCATCAGGATCATCTTCGCCCTTGAGGGGCCGATCAGCGCGGTCATTCGCGCCGGATCCGAGGGCTGTGGCAAAAACCCCAGCTTCATCACGGGGTAAAAGAACTTTGCCCCCGGCACCGCGATGCGCAAATCACACGCAAGCGCCATACCAAAAGCACCACCCGCCAAGGTGCCGTTCAATGCAGCGATTGTCAGGCACGGCAGGGCGGCGATTGCGCCTGACAGTCGCTCCCACACCCCGTCTGTGGCTAATCCTGCGCGGGCCTCATCCAGATCGGCGCCCGCAGAAAACACTTTGCCAGTGCCGCGCAAGACGAAAACCCGCGCGCCGTCAGCCGTGGCCTGTGCAGCAGCATCCGCGATTGTATTCAACATGTCACGGGTCAGGGAATTGGCTTTTTCAGGGCGGTTGATAATGACGGAACAGATACCATCGTCTTTTGTTACCATGATCATGCCGCACTCTCCTTGCAAAAACCGCTCAAGCGTTCCTAACAACAGCGCAGACCCTTGACCATTGCTTGTTGGCACAGGATGCTTGACGCAACATATTTCAGCAAGGACACGACATCATGACAAAATGGAACAGGGTGGGCGCCGGTGCGGCGTTTGCAGCTTTTTTGGGCTCTACCGCAATTTATGCAGACGTCACCGCACAACAGGTCTGGGATTCCTGGACCGGGTACTACACCTCATTTGGCTATGATGTGTCCATCGGGGCGCAGAACATGGATGGCGATACGCTGGTCGTCACCGATGCGGTCTTTACCTCGACCATGCCCGAGGGCAAGGGAAGCGCGGTCATTACCGTGCCCGAAATCCGCCTGAAAGAGGTGGGTGATGGCACCGTCGACGTGGTGACCTCGGAAGTCATTCCAATGGACGTGACCACGCAGGAAGATGATGAAACCGTCAAAATGGCGATGACCCTGCGCCAGACCGATACGCTGACAAAGGTTTCCGGTACGCCCGACAATATGGCCTACAACATCACCGCCCCCATGATGGCGGTGGAAATGGGCGAAGTGGTGACAAATGGCGATGCAATACCGGTCAAGGTGCGTGTTGCCCTGACTGACAGTAGCGGCACTTATGCGGTGGACACCGCGTCCGGATCGCAGATCAAATCGGATTTCTCCAGCGCCAGGATGGACTTTACCGTTTCGGGGGCAGATCCCGAAAGCAGTACCACCTTCAATCTGAATGGCGATCTGGTCGATCTCAAGATGCTGGGTGATTTCGTCTTGCCCGCCAATATCGACATGAACGATATGGCTGCCGCCCTGAACCTGGGGCTGAAAATGACCGGCAACTTTACCTACGGCGCCGGCCAATACATGATGGATTTCGACGGCCCTGATGGTGCAGGCAAAATCAATGCCTCGGCTGACACCGGCAAGCTCGACTTTGCGATGTCCAAAGAGGGGCTGCACTATGGCGCGGGCGGCACCAATACCAAGATGGAAATGGCCGTCCCCGACATGCCGTTCCCGATAAACGCCGC
The DNA here is from genome assembly GCF_047638075.1 of Phaeovulum sp. Lineage (NCBI taxonomy): Bacteria > Pseudomonadati > Pseudomonadota > Alphaproteobacteria > Rhodobacterales > Paracoccaceae > Phaeovulum > Phaeovulum sp. Next base: position 22,262 of record NZ_JBLJBV010000029.1, on the reverse strand, counting down.
GATTGACGAGACATTGGTCAGTTTTGCCATGCCGCTGGCCAAATCCAGCGATCCGGCCCCGTTTGCCGCTACGTTGAAGCTGGTCGGTGTTTCGGTGTCCGAAGAGCTTTGGGCAATGTTTGACCCAACGGCGCAGTTGCCGCATGACGCAGCGACGCTGATTGTTGATCTGGCGGGAACGGCCACGCTGCTGGCCGATATTTTTGATCCCGCCATGGCAAGCGCTGATACCCCGCCGGGCGAGCTGAACTCGCTGGACGTCAAGGCGGTGCAGTTGACCGCCGCCGGTGCCGAGCTGACAGGCAATGGCGCGATGACGTTTGATAATTCTGCCGGGGCGCCAGTGCCTTTGGGCGCCATAGACCTGAAACTGGTCGGGGCCAACGCGCTGATGGACAAGTTGGTGGCGATGGGGCTGTTGCCGCAAGATCAGGTGATGGGTGCGCGGATGATGCTGGGCCTGTTTGCCGTGCCTACCGGCGAGGATGAACTGACCTCGAAAATCGAGTTCAAGAAAGGTGGCAGCATCTATGCCAATGGCCAACAGTTGCAATAGGCTGGCTTGACCGAACCGGGGCCGCCTGGATTTTCCTGGGCGGCCTTGCCATTTCATTTGTCACAGGTGCCCTTTATGCAAGACCGGCTTTCCACGCTTACCGCTTCGCTTTTGAAAGCTGCCGCTGATGCGGGGGCCAGTGCTGCTGATGCCATGGCTGTCGAGGGGCGATCCGTTTCGATTGACGTACGCGAAGGGCGGCTGGAACAGGCCGAACGCTCGGAAGGGGTCGAGATTGGCTTGCGGGTGCTGATTGGCGGGCGGCAAGCCTGCGTCTCGGCCTCGGATATATCCACGCGCACGATTACAGATATGGCGGAACGCGCGGTTGCCATGGCGCGTGAGGCGCCCGAAGACCCGTTCGCCGGGCTCGCGGACCCCGCTCAACTGGCCCGCGCGTGGGATATTGCAGCACTGGAACTGGTCGATCCGACCGAAGAGCCGCCAGCCGCTGCGTTGGAACAAGACGCCCGCTCCGCCGAGGCGGCCGCCCTTGCCGTGGGTGGAATTTCGCAGGTCCAATCCGCCTCGGCCAGCTATGGCCGGCGCAGTGTGCATATTGCTGCATCGAACGGTTTTGTGGGGGGGTATGCGCGGTCGTCCCGGTCCACCTCGGCGGTCGCCATCGCCGGTGAGGGACTGGGGATGGAGCGTGACTGGGCGGCTGAATCGCGCACCTTTCAGGCTGATCTGCCCGAGGCCGCGGGCATCGGCACATTGGCAGGGCAACGCGCCGGCGAACGCATTGGCGCCCGCAAACCCCCAACCGGCGCCTATCCCGTCGTCTATGACGAACGCATTGCCGCCGGGCTGATCGGCCACCTGTTGGCGGCGATTAACGGCACCGCCATTTCGCGCGGGGCAAGCTGGCTGCTGGGCGCGTTGGGCCAGCCCGTTTTGCCCACCGCGCTGTCGCTGCACGAAGACCCGCACCGCCCGCGCATATCAGGGTCACGCCCGTTTGACGCCGAGGGTCTGGCGACCCATCCCCGTATGATCGTTGAAAACGGTGTGCTAACCGGCTGGACGCTGGATCTGGCTACGGGGCGCAAGCTGGGGATGGCCTCAACCGCCTCGGCAGGGCGCGGCACGTCATCGCCACCGTCACCGGGGGCGGGTAACGTAACCCTTACGCCGGGCACCATCAGCCGCAATGACCTGATCCGTGACATGGGTACGGGGTTGTTGATCACCTCGATGATTGGCTCGTCGATCAACGCGACCACGGGTGATTATTCGCGCGGGGCGTCGGGGTTCTGGGTTGAGGGTGGTGAAATCGCCTATCCGGTCAATGAATGCACTGTCGCGGGCAATCTGCGCGATATGCTGATGCGCCTGACCCCCGCCAATGACGCGCGGGCGCATCTTTCCCACCGGGTGCCAAGTCTCTTGGTTGAGGGGCTGACCCTTGCCGGAAAATAACCCGCAGCCTATTCACATGCCCACAAAGGCCGCGCAGGGTTTCGATTGAATATCTGATTGTGGGTCTGTGCAAGGCGAACATGCCCGATATCTTATAACTCGCGCGCCGACCCTTGCCAGCCTGCGCGCGTGAATTAAGTCTGGGGCTAGAAAAGGCAGGATCAATATGCACCATGGCAAGACGGCCACACCGGTCGAACACATTCCCGACCCGAAAAATCCGCGTGCCTACCGCGATGCGCTTAGCCGCTTTGCGACCGGCGTAACGGTTGTTACGGCGCGCGAAACCGGCGGCGGTGGCCCGGTGGGAATTACCGTCAACAGCTTTGCCTCGGTATCGCTGGACCCGGCCCTGGTGCTGTGGTCAGCGGCGCGATCTTCGCTTCGGCACGCGCATTTTTCGGGGGCACCGGCCTTTGCCATTCACGTTCTGGCGGCAGATCAGGCAGAGCTTGCCGCCCGCTTTGCCAAGCGGGGCACCGGGTTTGACGGGCTTTCCTATGTGCTGAACGATCAGGGCGTGCCCTTGTTGTCCGGCACGCTGGCGCGGTTTGAATGCCTGACCGAAGCACGCCACCAAGGCGGCGATCACACGATCATCATTGGCCGCGTGACCCGTTTCACTACCGATGCCGAGGACGAGGCTTTGGTGTTTGCCCATGGCCAATACGGGCGGTTCACGCCCTTGGCCTAACAAATGTCAGCCCAGCCGCGCGATCTGCTCTGCCAGACGTTTGATCGCGCGCGATTGGGCGGCGGCAATGGCGGCGGGGCCGGTTCCCTCGATCGGGATCGACAGATCAAAGCGGCGCACCACATCACGCCCCGCCCCATAACCCGCAGGCGACACGAAATACTGCCCGCTTAGGCGCATGACACCATCGGCGTGCGCCAGCATCTGCTCAACCCGCACCTCCAGCCGTCGTTGCGGTTCGGCGGCCAAGGGCCAAGGCTCGGCCACCACGGTTGCGCCTGACACTGAGGAAATCTGCCGTGCCAATGCCTGTGTGATTGCGCGGGCGGGATCGTCTGCCCAGATCTGATCGGGCCGCGACCGCAGCGCGCCATCTTCGGTCTGGTAGGCAATTTCCTGCCCCGAGGCGTATTGCGGCAAGGATACTTCGCGCAGCTCGGTCAACCCCAGCATGTCAGGTAGCTGCTTTTCCGTTGCCGGCGGGTCGATCATGTAGCGCCCGGTCTTTTCCGGGTTCGAGCAGGCAGCCACAAGGGTCAGCGCCACAAGGGCAAAACGGGTCATAGTCATGGCACTCTCCTATCGGCCCAGAATAAAGGCACGCGGGTTGCGTTCAATGGTGCGCGCCAAGGCACCAAAGGCGGCAGTGGCGCGGCGCAATTCGCGCATGGTATTCAGCATTTCGGCGTTGAATGGAGAGCGGTCCCCATAAGAGGCGATCAGGCCGTCGGCGCGGGCAATCAAACCCTCAAGCCGTTCGGTCAGCGCGGGCAGATCGGCACTGGCGCCCGCCAGCGCGTCCGCCGCCGTCTGCGCCGATCCAAGCGCCGCATTCAGGTTGTCGGCCGCCCCCCCGGCGCGAAGCTCGGCCAAAAGGCCGGCAGCCTCGGTAAGGGTATCCGACAGCGCGCGCGGCAGCTTTTCAGCGTCATCAGACCCGAGCATCGTGCGCAGATCAGACAAAATCCCGTCAACCTGATTGCCAATATCTTCAAGGGGTATCAGCGCGGCATTTGCAGCCAGCTTTTGCAGCTCGACCAGCGTTTCCGGCAAGCCTTCGACCGAAGCGTAAAGCTGTTCAGCCGCGCTCATCACCTGATCAAGGGCTGCAATCGTCTTGTCGGCGGCGCCTTGATCGTTCAGCGCCTTGGTCAGGTTGCCAAGCTCCTCCAGCAGGATCGACAGTTCGCCCGGAACGGCGCGGGTATCATCGCTTTCCGCCACAACAGAGATGGAATCCATCATCCGAATGGTTGCCGCAAACAGTTCTTCGATCGGCAACGCGCTGACGCGGCTGAGTACCCCTTCTGCCGAGGCGGCAAGGTCATTTGCGGCCGCAGGTGCAACCGGCAAAATCGGGAACGGATCGCCCGCCATATCCATTTTACCGGGCGCCATATCCGGAATATCGGTCAACTCAACCACGAGGGTGGTGCCCAAAAGCCCGGTGCCGGCCAGACGCGCGCGTAGACCGCGCTCGACCTCACCTTCTAAAAAGCCTGCGACTATGTCGGGGTCTGCGTCAGGGGTCATGCCAAGGCGTTCGGGGTTGATGGCGATAACGATCTGTTGGCGCACGATACGATCACCAAAGCTGTCTTGCGACACCTTGACCGACAGATCCTTGACCTCACCCGCCTCAACACCGCGAAACAGCACCTTTGTGCCGCGCTCAATACCGCGCACGGCTTCGTCGAACAGGATCGTAAAGCGCACGGCAGTATCGGAGCTGCCGTCAAAAATGGAACTTTGCGCCTCGGTTTCGCCGGAATAGAGCCTGAAGCTGTCTCCCTGCATGATCGGTTGCCCGCCCGAAGAAAAGGTTGCAAACTCAATCCCGCCCTGCACCAGAGACGCCAACGAGCGCACATCAAGTTTGACGCCGCCGGCCCCCAGTGACAGCGAAAAGCCTGACGTATCCCAAAACCGGGTGCGACTGCTAAGGCGTTTGTCATGGGGTGCCTTGATGAACGCGTCGACGGTAACGCCTTCGTCGGTTTCAGATAGCCGCAGATTTTGCAGCCGGCCAACCGTCAAACCGCGAAAGATGACGGGCGCGCCTTCTGCCAGACCGCCTGCGTCATCCGCATGTAGCGTGACCCAGGTGCCCGATGTGGGATCAGGGGCAAGCGGCGCGCGGTCCTGCCCGGTAAAGCGAGTTTGTGGCGTTGATGGCTCAGCATCCCAATACCCTTCGATAAAGGTGCCCGACAAAACAGTATCCAGCCGCGAAATGCCCTGCGCCGAAACTTCGGGGCGGACCAGCCAGAACTTTGCGTCACTGTCGATGAACGGTGCCACGTCTTTTTGCACACGCACACCGATGCGCACCGATTTCAGGTCACTGGTAAAGCCCACGGTTTCCACGCGGCCCACCTCGACCTCGCGGAACTTAAGGACGCTTTCACCGGGGCGGATGCCAGTGGCATCGGCAAAGTCGATCTCGATCAGGATGCCCCGTTCGGAATAGCTTTTCCATGCGACCCCCAGTGTAATTGCCAGCGCCAGCAGCGGCACCAGCCAGATCACCGAAAGGCGGGTCCAGATCGGACTGGGCGCCTGTGTCTTGATCAGGGCGGCAGGGGTCGGGTCTTGGGACATGTTACGCGTTACCTGTTGAATCAGAAGGGCCGCGCCAAATAAGCCGCGGGTCAAAACTTTGTGCCGAAAGCATGGTAAAGGCCACCGACAGCGCGAACGATGCCGCCGCCGGCCCCGGATTGACCGAGGCGACAAAACCCAGTTGCACCAACGCCGACAGGATCGCCACAACGAAAACGTCGATCATCGACCAACGGCCAATAAATTCCACCACCTCATAAAGATGCAAATGTAGCTGCCCACCTGCACGCCGCTCATTTCCGACGGCCAGCGCCAGATAGGCGATGGCAATGAATTTGCCGACCGGCACCACGATCGAGGCGCCAAAGACAATGGCGGCCACACCGTAGTTGTGATGTGCCACCAGTTCGATCACGCCGCCAAGAATGGTATTTTCCAAATGGCCCGTAAGGGTGTTGGTCAACAGCATCGGATAAAAATTGGCTGGAATGTAAAAGATCATGCCGGCGATCAGCCAGGCCCAAACCGCCTGCAACCCACGCGGATCGACCGGCACCAGCCGCGCGCCGCAGCGTCCGCAAACGCGCGTTTCCAATGGCCACACCCGCCCACATCCGCGGCAGCCCACCAGCCCCGCATCCCGCGCTGTCAGGATGGGTGCCTTTAACGGGTCTGACTGATGGCGTTCCATATGGTCCATTTGCTCATGAAAGAGTTTTTCAGTGCCACAACGATGATCAGCACGCAAAACGCCCAGAATGCGGGGCCAAGGCTGACAGTAGCCAGCCCCGCTACCTTGACCAGCGCCACCGCTGTCCCGATCACGAAAATCTCGGCCATCGACCAGGGCTGCGTTGCCTCGGCCAGACGAAAGGCAGTGGCGGCATGCGGCCAGGGCGCGCGGCCGTTGGCCAACGGCCACAGCGTATAGATCAGCGCCGTAAAGCGCAAAACCGGTAACGCCACGATCATCAGCAGCACCGCAAGCGATAGGGGCGCCATCAACCCATCTGAAAACGCCAGCGCCGCCCCAAAGACCGAGCTATCATGCGACAACCCCTGCGCCGAGATTTTCAGGAACGGAAAAAAGACCGCCCCGACCATCAGGATCATTGCCGTAAATGCCAGCGCAACAACATGAAGAAATGACCGGGCCCGTGGCGCAATCAGCAACGTACCGCAGCGGGCGCAGCTGGCACGCTCGGTATCGGCCAGGTCTTCGGTCAGGTGCAGCGCATCGCATTGCGGGCATGCGATCAACTGATCCCGAACCAAAACAAGGGTGCGCGTGTCCAACATCGGGCGAAACATAACGCGCAAGGGCCGTAGCGCAAGGCAGACGAGGAAATATGCAGGATTTTAGGGTTTAAGCGGGCGTTAATGCCACGGTGATAGGTCTTTTCGCGGGTGAAGTGAAAGAGGTGGCGGGATGGCAACGCGTAACAACGCGGCGTCAGTCATTATCAAACGGAAGAAGGTCGTGAAAAGCGATGGGCACCACGGTGGGGCGTGGAAAGTGGCCTATGCTGACTTTGTGACGGCCATGATGGCCTTCTTCATGTTGATGTGGCTGCTGAATGCAACAACGGAAAAACAACGAAAAGGGATTGCAGACTATTTCAGCCCGACAATTCCGATAAACCGAATTTCGGGTGGCGGTGATGGGGCCTTTGGTGGGGATTCGGTGTTTGCAGAAGACCAGATGGCGCAAATGGGAAAAGGGGCAACGGCCCAGCAACCTTCACATCAGCGCCAAGCCAAGGGAAAACAATCCGCGAAAGACGCCAAAGACACCGAAACCGCCAAGCTTGAACAGGTTGCAAGTGCGCTTGAGCAGGAACTGACGGCGCGAAGTGGCGACTCGATGGTCAGCCCGCAGACTGCACGCCATATTGTGACCCGCGTGACCGATGAGGGCCTGATCATCGAATTCTTCGATCTGGAGGATGAACCCCTGTTTGTAGGCGACACGGCCCAGCCTACGGCAATCACCAAAGAGGTCGCGGCGATGCTGACGCGTGTTTTCGGTCGGGTTGAAAACGGAGTTGCGCTGAACGGGCATGTCCGCGCCTACCCCGAGATGTTGAAGGAAAATCCGGTTTGGGATCTGTCAACCAAACGGGCACAAGCGCTGCGCATCGTGTTGGAGGAAAGTGGTTTGCCACGAACGCGGACCCAACGCGTAACGGGGTTTGCTGACCGCAAATTGATGGTGAAAAACCCGATGGCGGCACGAAACAACCGAATGGAGCTGATTTTGTTACGCTCGGATCAATAGGCTATGATCGGGTTGGCCGGGGCAGGGGGGCAATAGCCTGCCCGTTTTCTTGCCCTGATAACCCGTCATGCGGTTGGCTCAGGTTTCCGCACTCTCGTCAATGCGGGGCAGGAACCATGCCAACAAACCCGCAAGTGGTAAGAAGGAACAGATCCGATAAACCGTATCGACGCCATAACTTTCCGCCAACACACCCAGAAACGCCGCCGCAATGCCACCAAGTCCAAAGTTCAATCCGTAAAACAGCCCACCGATCAGCCCGATCCGGTTGGGCAGCAGATCCATCGCGTAGATCAGGATCGAGGCAAAGGCGCTGGCCATTATCAGATTGATCATGACCGTCAGCACACCCGTCCAGAACAAATCGGCATAGGGTAAGATCAGCGTCAAAGGCAGCGGCCCCAATACCGAGATCCAGATGATCCGGTACCGACCTATCCGATCACCCGCAATTCCGCCGATCAACACACCGACCGCCGCGGCCAGCAGGAAAATAAACAGCATTATCTGCGAAGAGGGAATGGAAAGCCCGAACCGTTCCATCAGGTAGAATGTATAGAATGACCTAAAGCTCTCTCCATAGGCATTCTTGGCGAACATCAGGAAGGTAAGAACAACAAGCCCGGTGCCGATGGTCAAAGGTGCGTGCCGAGGCCCTTGGGTAGACTTCTTGCCACGCGCCCGCATCGCCACGAAATCAGCACTCATCTGGCGTTGCTTGCTGCCGATCCACGTCAACAGCATCATAGCCAAAAGCGCAGTGACTGCGAACCACGCAAGGCTTGGCTGGCCCCATGGCACGACGATCAGCGCGGCAAAAACCGGCCCCAATGCGCCACCGGCCTGGCCGCCCACCTGGAAAATACCTTGCGCAAGCCCCTGACGGCCGCCGGCGGCATAACGCGCCATCCGCGTGGCCTCTGGGTGAAAGATCGAAGAGCCAATACCGATCAATGTTACCGAAACCAGGATTATCGCGTAGCTATGGGCAAAGGCGAGGCTGACCAGTCCGGAAAGCGTGAACATCATCCCGACAACCGGCGAATAGGGGGCGGGGTATCGATCCGTCGCCATCCCGATCACCGGTTGCAGCATCGCGCCTGCGATCTGGAATGTCATTGTGATCATGCCAATCTGCACAAAATCCAGTGCATAGGTCTCTTTCAGGATTGGATAGGCCGCCGGGATCAGCGATTGCATCATATCGTTCAGCAGATGTGTCATGCCCAAAACCGCCAATACGGTCAGGTGGGTTCCAGAGCGGGTCGCAATTCTCATGTCAATCGGCTTCGGCTTTTGGGGGGACGATGCGGCCAATTGCTCATACCGTCAGGTTAATCGCAAGGGGCATAGATGTCAGTTTTTGCTTATAGCCAAAGACACCGCCGTTGGGCCCGATGATGCGGCGTCTCGGGGGGTGGTTGTGGCAAAAGGTGCCAAACCATGCATCAAGGTTGTGCGGGCGACGATAGATCTTTTGCCCATATCCTGATCCATTGTTCTTTCACCAAAGCGTAACCGCTGCAGGTTGACCAAAATTTCGCGTCCGGGCTTTCTTGGCTTGCGTAGACGGGGCTTCTGCCGCAGCTTGGCACGCAAATCTGGAGACCTTTATGCGCGTATCCATTGCCTTTCTGGTCGCCGGCTATGTTTTGAGCCAATTTTACCGTGCATGTCTAGCAGTGCTGGCGCCGGTTTTGGGTGTGGAAATCGGTGCGACGCCGGGCGATTTGGCGGTATCGCTGGGGCTTTGGTATATCTCATTTGCCGCGATGCAGATTCCGGTGGGAATTGCCCTGGACCGGATTGGACCGCGCCTTACAGTGGGGGTTTTGTTAGGCGTCGGCGGTGCGGGGGGCGCTGTGGTTTTTGCGCTGGCGGGCGGGCCTTTGGCGGTGCATCTGGGGATGGTGTTGATCGGGGTTGGTTGTGCGCCGGTCCTGATGGGTGCCTACTATATCTTTGCGCGCAGCTTTTCGCCGGCAGTCTTTGGCACAGCGGCCGGGGCAGTGATGGGGGCTGGCAGTCTGGGCAACCTTGCCGGCGCAGCGCCCTTGGCCTGGATGATCGAAACGGTGGGCTGGCGCGAAACATTGTGGGCCTTGGCTGTGGTGACGGCGCTGGTGGCGGCGGCCATATTGCGGTTCACCCAAGACCCCGAGCGGATCGAACGCAGCGACGCCAACCGTGGCTCGTTCTGGGGTTTGCTGCGGATACCCGGGCTTTGGGTGATCTTGCCACTTACGCTTGTCAACTACAGCGTGGTTGCGGGGTTGCGCGGGCTATGGGTTGGCCCTTTCCTGGCCGAGGTCCACGGTGCCGATACGATATTGATTGGCCGGGTTGCGTTGGCAATGGGGGTGGCCATGGTGGCCGGCAACTTCATTTACGGCCCGACTGACCGTCTACTGGGCAGCCATAAGCGCGCGGTTATCGGCGGCAACCTTATTCTTGCGGTGGTTTTGGCGGTACTATGGGCGGCGCCCGGCGCGGGGATCTTACAGATTACCCTGCTGATGGCCGGGGTCGGGTTGTTCGGGGCCAGCTACCCGGCGGTGATGGCGCATGGGCGCACCTTTTTCCCCAACCATTCAGTTGGACGCGGGGTATCGCTATTGAATATGTTCTCCATCGGAGGGGTGGCGATTTTGCAGTTTGCGTCGCGGCCGGTTTATGAGCATGCAATCGCCATGGGCAATGCATCAGATGCATTCGCAACGCTGTTCATGTTCTTTCTTGTGCCGTTGCTGATCGGGCTTGGGTTTTACGTTTTTTCGCGCGACGGCGCGGCCCATTTCAGGTAAACCCGGCCCATGCCTCAGATGCCTGTTTCCCAGATCGACGTTATTGCGCCCAACCTCAAACGCCGCCTGTCGGGCGTTACCGCTACGGTGGCGCGGCTGGTGCCGGTGCAGGCGCGCCAGATCGGCATTGCCGCAACCGGATCGGGCCTTCCGGCCAGCCTGCCGCATATTTCGTTGTGGCGCTTGCCGTTCTTGCCGCGTGACCGCTGGCGGATCTGGCACGCGCGCCGCAACGTCGAGATGCTGTTGGGCCTTGTGCTGCGGGGCGTGTTCCGGCGGCGGCTGAAGCTGGTGTTTACCTCGGCTTCGCAACGGCAACATTCGGGCTATACGAAATGGCTGATTTCGCGGATGGATGCGGTGGTCGCCACCTCGCGCAAGACGGCGGCCTATCTGGACCAGCCGCCCACGGTGATCTTGCACGGTATTGATACGGAAACGTTTTGCCCACCGGCCAACCGCGCGGCGTTGCGTGCGGGGCTTGGTCTGCCGGATACAACCCTGGTCGGGTGCTATGGCCGGATACGGGCGCAAAAAGGCACCGACGCCTTTGTTGATGCGATGCTGCTGGCGCTACCGTCGCGCCCACAGGTAACGGCGCTGGTGATGGGGCGCGCGACCGAGGGACATACCGAGTTTCTGGAAGAGTTGAAGGCCAAGGTGGCCGCCGCAGGCCTAAGTGAGCGGATCCTGTTTTTACCCGAAGTTACCGTGGACCAGATGGCCGATTGGTACCGCGTGCTGGATCTATACGTCGCGCCGCAGCGGTGGGAGGGGTTCGGCCTGACCCCGCTTGAGGCGATGGCCTGCGCCGTGCCGGTGGTTGCCACCCGCGTCGGCGCGTTTGAGGAACTGGTGGCCGAGGGTGAAACCGGTGCCCTGGTGCCCGCCGGTGATGTGCCCGCCCTTGCCGCAGCCGCCGCCCCCTACCTTGATGACCCGGTGTATGCCGCCAACGCCGGGGCTGCTGCCCGTGCCCGTGTGACAAGCGGCTTTCGGATCGAGGATGAGGCGGCTGCATTGATCCGTCTTTACCGCAGCCTGCTGGGCCCGGTGGCATGAGTCCGCTAGGGTTTTTACTGGCCCGGACTCTTCGGCAAGAGGCGCGGCTAGAGGCGCTTTCGGTGCCGCAGTCGGCGCTGCTGGGTGATCTGGCGGGCAAGCGGGTGGCGTTGGTCGGCAATGCCCGCGCCTTGGGCGATGCGCGCCACGGCGCGCAGATTGACGCCGCTGACATCGTGATCCGGATCAACCGCGCGCCGATGCCTGCTGCCACCTCGCATGGCACCCGCACCGATTGGCTGGCCCTGGCCACCAGCCTGCCCCGCACAGATTACACCCGCCTTCGGCCAAGCCGCGTTTTGTGGATGTCACCAAAACGCAAACGGCTAAGCCACGCTATCGCCACCAGCCCCGGCTTTTACCTGCACCCTTTGCACGATTACACCGCACTGCGCGACCAGTTTGACGCGCCACCGACAACCGGCCTGATGCTGATTGCGCTGCTGTCACGCGCGTCGCTGATGGGGCTGACGCTTTACGGGTTCGACTTCTTTGCGTCGCTGTCGTTATCGGGCAGGCGCACGGCGGCACAGGTGCCGCATAACTTTGCCGCCGAAGCGGCCTTTGTCGCCGCCCTGATGGCGCGGGATTCGCGCATCACCCGCGCAGAATAAGACGCGACTCACTTCCCCTTTGTGCCCCTTTCCGCTAAGGGGCATCGTTCTGTTTGAATGGAGGTCCTGATGGGCTACAAGGTCGTTATCGCTGGTGCCACGGGCAACGTGGGCCGCGAAATGCTGAATATCCTGGCTGAACGCCAGTTCCCGGTGGATGAAATCACCGTCCTCGCCTCGCGTCGGTCGCTGGGCACTGAGGTCAGCTTTGGCGACAAGACCCTGAAGACCAAGGATATTGAGGGCTTTGACTTTACCGGCTGGGATATCGCGCTGTTTGCGATCGGATCCGAAGCGACCAAGCAATACGCCCCTATCGCGGCCCGCCAAGGGTGCGTGGTTATCGATAATTCGTCGCTTTACCGTTATGACCCGGATGTTCCGCTGGTCGTGCCTGAGGTCAACCCCGAGGCGGTCGAGCAGTATAAAAAGAAAATGATCATCGCCAACCCGAACTGTTCGACCGCGCAAATGGTCGTGGCGTTGAAGCCTTTGCACGACCGCGCGCGGATCAAACGGGTGGTTGTCTCGACCTATCAGTCGGTGTCGGGCGCGGGCAAGGAAGGCATTGACGAGCTGTGGGACCAGACCAAGGGCATGTATGTGCCGGGTCAGGAGGTTGCGGCCAAGAAATTCACCAAGCAGATCGCGTTCAATGTGATCCCGCATATCGACGTTTTCCTGGAAGATGGCTCGACCAAGGAAGAATGGAAGATGGTCGCGGAAACCAAGAAGATTCTGGATAAGTCGATCAAGGTTACGGCCACTTGTGTGCGCGTGCCGGTCTTTGTCGGCCATTCCGAAGCCCTGAACATCGAGTTTGAGGATCATCTGGACGAGGCCGAGGCCCGCGACATCCTGCGCGAAGCGCCGGGGGTGATGGTGATCGACAAACGCGAAGCAGGCGGTTACGTCACCCCGGTCGAATGTGTGGGCGATTACGCGACATTCATCAGCCGCATCCGTCAAGACAGCACCATTGATAACGGAATCAATCTGTGGTGCGTGTCGGACAACCTGCGCAAGGGGGCTGCGCTGAACGCCGTGCAGATTGCCGAAACGCTGGGTAACCGCTGCCTGAAAAAGGGCTGAGCAAACGCGGCTTATACGCTCGCGCAAGGTTCCCTCATAGAGATGGGTAAGATACTTCAGTTGGCCACATATAGGCCAGCTGAAGCCCTTGTGAATATGACTCCAATGACACACAGGGCTGACGCGGCGCGCTATCCTTGGGGTTTGACGGCTATTTTATGAGTTCAGGAATACCGTCAAACCGGTATATCGCCTCGACCTGACGCCGGGTGAGATGGCCAAACACGAGGGCCGCGTTTCCCTTGGAGGCTTCGGATGCCAACAAGGGTCATCGAAAACCAATGGCCTCAGCAGAATCGAATAAGGGCACGCCAGACGAGGCGCACGCCGGTAATGAAACCGGGGCGCGCCAAGGGGCGGCTTCAAGATTGTAATTTGTCTGCTGCCTGAATGAAGAAGCGCGCCGCCAAAGCGACGCGCAATCATCCACATTTCTGATAAGGGGCCTGGGTTTCCCGTGGCGGCCCTTATCTTTTGCCCTGAAGCGCAATCAGCCCTGACGAGCTTTGAAGCGCCTTTGCGTCTTGTTGATCACATAGACGCGGCCCTTGCGGCGTACGATCTGGCAATCGCGATGACGCTGCTTGAGCGAGCGGAGCGAGTTACGGACCTTCATTGGTCTTCTCCTATTCGCGGCGCCGTCGCGCCATGAAACCTTTGGGCCCCCGAGGGGGCGGTGAAAATGGTGGGCGGTACTGGGATCGAACCAGTGGCCACTACGATGTCAACGTAGTGCTCTACCGCTGAGCTAACCGCCCACAACCCGAATGATTCCACCTGCCCCAAACAAATAGGACGCGGGCGGAACCGCGTCGGTCTGGGGGGTCTATAAAAGGAGTCGTCAGAGCTTTCAAGGGCTTTTGGTGCAGAATCGATTTGCTGTATAGTTGGTGGGATTAAGGGAGGGCAAATGGCCATGTCGCCTTTCGGGGCTGCTCCGTTCCAGCTTAGGTTGCCGCGCAAGCCCTTGAGCGGCGTGGTTTTTGCGTCGCCGCATTCCGGGCGCAACTATCCGGCAGATTTTCTGCGTCGCACGGTGCTGGATGAGCGGCAGGTGCGGTCGTCGGAAGATGCCTTTGTGGATCAGCTGTTGGAATCAGCGCCGGAGTATGGCGCCCCGATGATTGCGGCCCTGGCGCCGCGTGCCTGGCTTGACCTCAATCGCGGCGCTGACGAGTTGGACCCAGCCCTGATCGAGGGGATTCGCCCGCAACACCTTAATCCGCGCATCAGTGCCGGGTTGGGGGTGATACCCCGTGTGGTGGCTGCGGGCCGTTTGATCTATTCGGGCAAGATCAGCCGCGCCGAGGCCGAGGCGCGGATTGAATCCGTCTGGCGGCCCTATCACGCCGCTTTGGCGCGCCTGCTGGGGGCCGCGCAGGCAGAGTTTGGGCAATCGATTCTGATTGATGTGCATTCGATGCCGCATGAGGCCTTGGAGGCGATGGGGCCGAAACGCCCCGAGATCGTGTTGGGCGACCGCTATGGCGCCGCGGCTGGCAAAGAGGTGATGGCGGCGGTGGAGGCGGCTTTTGCCGCCGAGGGGTTGCGCGTCAGCCGCAACGCCCCTTTCGCCGGGGCCTATATCACGCAGACCTATGGCCGCCCGTCACATAACCGCCACGCCATTCAGGTAGAGATCGACCGGGCGCTTTATATGAACGAGCGGACGGTGCGCCCCAGTGTCGATTTTGACGCCTTTGCCGCAATGATGGGCCGAATCATCGGCCGGATTTGCATGATGAACGGGGCCGCAGGGGCATTGGCGGCAGAGTAGGGTCGCGTATCAGGGCAAACTGCGGCCCTTTTTGATTGCGTCGGGTCCAAAACGGGCGCGGATCGCGTCAGCCGCGCGTTCGGCGCGCGCGCGCGCGGGGGCGGTCGGGTCCAGCAGATCCCCTGGCGGATCATCGGTAGTGGCGGCGGTCAGGTCTGATAGGCCGATTCCGATCAGCCGAAAGGGGCCGGGCTCGACCACAGCGGCCAGTAGCGCGGTGGCGGCGCGAAACAGCGTATCGGCCAATTGTGTTGGGTCATGCAGCGCGCTGCGGCGGCTAAGGGCGGTGAAATCGGCGCGGCGCAGTTTAAGCATGGCGGTGCGCCCGACCAATCCGGCGGCCTTCATCCGTCTGGAGACCTGTTCGCATAGCGGCCAAAGCTGGCGTTCCAGCGCTGCGCGGTCTGCAATGTCGGTGGTGAAGGTGGTTTCGTTCGAGATGGATTTTGCCGGCGCATCGGCGGTGACGCGGCGCTGATCCTGACCGTGGGCAAGTTGCCAGATCCGTTCGCCCGAGGTGCCAAAACGGCGGATCAGGCCCGCACGGTCAGCGCGGCGAATATCGGCCAGTGTGCGGATGCCAGCGGCGGCCAGCGCGGTTTGCGTAGCCGCCCCGACGCCCCAGAGGATGCGCACGGGTTTGTCACGCAGAAATTCTTCTGTATCGGCGCGCCCGATGACCGAAAAGCCGCGCGGCTTATCCAGATCGGACGCGATCTTGGCGAGGAATTTGTTGTGCGACAGCCCGACCGAGGCTGTGACCCCCAGTTCTGTTTCAATCTGGCGGGCAAGGCGGGCCATCAAAAGGGCCGGGGGGGCGTGGTGCAGGCGCTCGGTTCCGGTCAGATCCAGAAACGCCTCGTCCAGCGACAAGGGTTCGATCAAGGGGGTAAGGCGCGCCATCATCGCGCGGATCGCGTGCGACACCTTGGCATAATGTGACATGCGTGGATGGATCACCACCGCATCCGGGCAGAGCTTTAACGCCTGAAACATCGGCATCGCGGAGCGCACGCCCGAAATACGCGCTATATAACAGCAGGTGGAAACCACGCCGCGCGTGCCGCCGCCAACGATAACCGGGCGGGCGGCAAGGGCAGGGTTGTCGCGCTTTTCGACCGACGCATAGAAGGCGTCGCAATCAATATGGGCGATGGCCAGCGAAAAGAGTTCCGGGTGCGCAATCACGCGCGGGCTGCCGCAGGCGGGGCAGCGGCTGGCCGGGGTAATTCGCGTCAGGCAATCGCGGCAAAGTGCGTGCGGGGTGGGCGTTGGCATGATGCGCCCTTTATAGCAGACCACAGATGCGATTGGATAGCGGATTGGCTTGAACCGGGGGCGTGATCAGGCCATGGTTGCGGCGGGATTTCAACCGTTGGGCAGTGAGGAATTATGATGAGTGTGCAGGAATTTATCGGGGTAAACGGAGTGCTGCTGGCGGTCGCCATATTCCTGTTTCTTACGGCGTGGTTAGGGGTTCGGATCGTGCCGCAATCAGAAAAGCATGTGGTTGAACGGTTTGGCCGTCTGCGCGCGGTTCTGGGGCCGGGGATCAACTTCATTGTGCCGTTTCTGGATAGCGTCGCGCACCGCATTTCGGTGCTTGAACGGCAGTTGCCCACGGCCCAGCAGGACGCGATTACCACCGACAACGTGTTGGTAAAGGTGGAAACCAGCGTGTTTTACCGCATCATCGAGCCGGAAAAGACGGTCTACCGGATCCGCGATGTGGATGCCGCGATTGCCACCACAGTGGCGGGGATCGTGCGATCCGAGATTGGCAAGATGGAACTGGATCAGGTTCAGTCGAACCGCACCGAGCTGACCGGCAAGATCCGCGAACAGGTGGCCGCGATGGTTGACGACTGGGGGATCGAGGTGACGCGGGCCGAGATTCTGGACGTCAATCTGGATGACGCCACCCGGCAGGCGATGCTGCAACAGTTGAACGCCGAACGTGCGCGGCGCGCGCAGGTGACCGAGGCCGAGGGCAAGCGCCGGGCGGTTGAGCTGGCCGCCGACGCCGAGCTTTACGCCGCTGAACAGATGGCCAAGGCGCGCCGGATCTCGGCCGATGCCGAGGCTTATGCGACGCAGGTTGTCGCGGTGGCGATCAAGGAAAACGGGCTGGAGGCGGCACAGTATCAGGTAGCGCTGAAGCAGGTCGAGGCGCTGGCGCAGGTAGGGTCGGGGGCGGGGAAACAGACGATTTTGCTACCCACCGCCGCGCTTGAGGCGTTTGGCGATGCGTTTTCACTGCTGAAGGGGAAGGCATGATGTGGTGGCAGGAAGCCTGGATATGGATCGCGGCGGGCGTGGTGCTGGGCGCGGCCGAGATGCTGATACCGGGGTTTGTATTGCTGGGCACCGCCATAGGCATTGCGCTGGTGGGGGTGCTGATCTGGCTGGGGGTTTTAGGCGGATCGCTGCCTTTGATGCTGCTGGTGGCGGCGTTGGGGGGGCTGTTGGCCTGGGCGATCTTGCGCCGGGTTGTCGGGGTGCGACCGGGGCAGGTGAAGCTCTGGGACCGCGATATCAACGATAACTAGGGCGCGCATTTTCGGCGCGCCCCGGAAAGGCGGGTCTTAGGCCGTGGCCAATTCTGCCAGAATGGCCTGTGCGGCGGCGCGGGGATCGGGTGCGCGCCAGATCGGGCGGCCAACGACGATATGGTCGGCCCCGTGGGCGATGGCCATGGCAGGGGTTTCAACCCGCTTTTGATCGCCCAGATCGGCGCCCGCGGGGCGCACGCCGGGGGTGACGATCAGCCGGCCCACCGCCTGCGGCAGAGTGCGGATTGCAGCGGCCTCTTGCGGGCTGGCAATGACGCCATCGGCCCCGGCCTCAAACGCGCGGGCGGCGCGTTCGACGACCAGACCGGCAATATCGCCGGGGCGGATCAGCGCACCGTCCAGATCGCTGCGGTCCAGCGAGGTCAGGATGGTGACGGCGAGGATTTTCAGGTCTTTGCCGGCGGCGCCTTCTTTTGCGGCGCGCACCACATGCGGGTCGCCGTGGACGGTCAGAAAATCCAGATCGAACTGCGCAAGGCCGCGCACCGCAGCCTCGATCGTGGCGCCGATGTCGAACAGCTTCATATCCAGAAAGATGCGCTTGCCGTGTTCTGATTTTAGCTCATTGGCCAGCGCAAGGCCGCCACCGGTCAACATGCCCAGCCCGATCTTGTAAAAGGATACGGCATCGCCCAGCCTTTCGGCCAGCGCCAGCCCCTCAAGCGCATTCGGAACGTCAAGGGCGACGATCAGGCGGTCATCGCGCAGGGGCAGGGATGGGGTATCAGCGGTCATTTGGGCCTCCGGGGTCTGGGTTGGTCCGTCATGGGGTGCCATGCCCTGCCCGTCAAGGTTTCAATAACGCCCGCCGGTTTTGCGGCGCGGCCCATCCGGTTGGGGCCGAAACGGTTGTGCGATGACGTTGACAAGTGGTTGCGCGCCGCTGCCCGCGCCGTGATTTTCTGTCGCACCGGGGTGCAACCCCTTGAACCATCTATTCGGCGCCCTCATTTTCTTACCAAGACCCGGACGGGCTGTGCCACAATGGGCAGTTGCATGCCGGGGGCTTTGACGAAAGGGAATGCCGATGAACATGGAAAAGTTCACCGAGCGGTCGCGCGGATTTTTGCAGTCTGCCCAGACCATTGCGATGCGCGAAGGCCACCAGCGTGTGGTGCCCGAGCATCTTTTGAAAGCATTGATGGATGATGATCAGGGCCTGTCGGCCAATCTGATCAGTCGTGCCGGGGGTGCCCCCGAACGCGTGATTGACGCGGTAAATCAAGCGGTGTCGAAACTGCCGAAAGTGTCCGGCGGTGACGGGCAGGTCTATGTCGAGCAAAACCTGGTCCGGGTATTGGACGAGGCTGAAAAGCTGGCCAAGAAGGCGGGGGATTCCTTTGTTCCGGTGGAACGGGTGCTGATGGCGCTGGCGATGGTCAACACCAAGGCCAAGGACGCGCTGGACGCTGGCGCCGTGACCGCGCAAAAGCTGAACTCTGCAATCAACGATATCCGCAAGGGCCGCACCGCCGACAGCGCCAGCGCCGAAGACGGCTATGACGCGCTGAAGAAATACGCGCGCGACCTGACCGAGGCCGCCGAAGAGGGCAAGATCGACCCGATCATTGGCCGCGATGATGAGATTCGCCGGACGATGCAGGTGCTAAGCCGCCGCACGAAGAACAACCCGGTGCTGATCGGCGAACCGGGCGTAGGCAAGACCGCGATTGCCGAGGGCCTCGCCCTGCGCATCATCAATGGCGATGTGCCGGAATCGCTGCGCAACAAGAAGCTGATGGCGCTGGATATGGGCGCGCTGATCGCCGGGGCAAAGTACCGCGGCGAATTCGAGGAACGCCTGAAAGCGGTTCTGAAAGAGATCGAGGCAGCGGCAGGCGAAATCATCGTCTTTATCGACGAGATGCACACGCTGGTTGGGGCCGGCAAGGCCGATGGCGCGATGGATGCCGCGAACCTGATCAAGCCGGCATTGGCGCGCGGCGAGCTGCATTGTGTCGGCGCGACCACGCTGGATGAATATCGCAAATATGTGGAAAAGGACGCAGCCCTTGCGCGGCGTTTCCAACCGGTGATGGTGACAGAACCAACTGTCGAAGACACGATCAGCATCCTGCGCGGGATCAAGGAGAAGTACGAGCTGCACCACGGGGTGCGGGTCTCGGACAGTGCCTTGGTCGCGGCGGCGACGCTGTCGCACCGGTATATCACCGACCGTTTCCTGCCCGACAAGGCCATCGACCTTGTCGATGAGGCGGCGTCAAGGCTGCGCATGGAACTGGATAGCAAACCCGAGGAACTGGATGCGCTCGACCGTTCGATCCTGCAGTTGCAGATCGAGGCTGAGGCGCTGAAGAAAGAAGACGATGCCGCCAGCCGCGATCGGCTGGAGCGGTTGGAAAAGGAACTGGCGGATCTTCAGGACCGCAGCAATGAGATGACCGCAAAATGGCAGGCGGAGCGTGACACGCTGGAAACCTCGCGCGGGTTGAAAGAACAACTCGACCGGGCGCGGGCCGAACTGGAGCATGCCAAGCGCGAGGGCAATCTGGCGAAGGCGGGCGAGCTGTCTTACGGCGTGATACCGGGGCTTGAAAAGCAGTTGGCCGAGGCCGAGACGCGCGAAGATGGGCTGATGGTGGAAGAGGCGGTCCGACCCGAACAGATTGCCGAGGTGGTCGAACGCTGGACCGGGATTCCGACCTCGAAAATGCTGGAAGGCGAACGCGAAAAACTGCTGAAGATGGAAGAAGAGCTGGGCAAACGCGTGATCGGCCAGCGGCGGGCGGTGACAGCCGTTTCCAATGCGGTGCGCCGGGCGCGCGCGGGCCTGAACGACGAGGGGCGGCCCTTGGGCAGCTTCCTGTTTCTGGGCCCCACGGGTGTGGGTAAAACCGAGTTGACCAAGGCGGTGGCAGAATATCTCTTTGACGATGATAGTGCGATGGTGCGCATCGACATGAGTGAATTCATGGAAAAACACGCCGTTGCCAGGCTGATCGGCGCGCCGCCGGGCTATGTGGGCTATGATGAAGGCGGTGTCTTGACCGAGGCCGTGCGCCGCCGCCCCTATCAGGTGGTTCTGTTCGATGAGGTCGAAAAGGCGCACCCCGATGTATTCAACGTGCTGTTGCAGGTGCTGGATGACGGGGTGCTGACCGATGGGCAGGGCCGCACGGTAGACTTCAAGCAGACGCTGATCGTGTTGACGTCAAACCTTGGGTCACAGGCGCTAAGCCGGTTGCCCGAGGGCTCTGATAGCTCTGCCGCGCAGGCCGAGGTGATGGAAGCGGTGCGGGCCCATTTTCGCCCCGAGTTCCTGAACCGTCTGGATGAAACCATCATCTTCGACCGGCTGACCCGCTCTGACATGGACGGTATCGTGACCATTCAGATGCGGCGGTTGCAAAACCGGCTGGCCGGGCGCAAAATTACGCTTGAGTTGAATGATGCTGCCCGTAAATGGCTGGCGGATGAAGGCTATGACCCGGTGTTTGGCGCCCGCCCGCTGAAACGGGTAATCCAGCGCCATCTGCAAGATCCACTTGCCGAGATGATTTTGGCCGGTACCGTCATGGACGGCGATACGGTTACCGTTTCGGCCAGTGATGATGGCTTGAAGGTTGGAGAGCACGTTTCAAGATCTGACAGGTCAACGCCCGAAGGTGTCGCGCTGCACTGAGCGAGAGGTGGGGGGCTTTAATGCCCCCCTTTTTGATGTTCGCGTTTCTTTGGGAGAAATACTCCCGCCGGAGGCACCTGTTTTTGGATAGGAGCCTCCGGCGGGAGTATTTTCCCAAAGAAAAGCCCGGAAGATTTACTTTGGCAAAAGCACGCGGTCGATGATGTGAATGACACCGTTGCTGGCGCTGATGTCGGCCGTTGTAACGTTGGCGCGGTTTACCTTTACGCCGTTGCGGCCATCCAGGTGCACGGTCTGGCCCTCAACAGTGGCCACATCCATGCGTTTGCCCGCCAGTTGATCCGCTGTCACTGCGCCTGGGACGACGTGGTAGGTTAGGATCTTGGTCAGTTTATCCTTGTTCTCAGGCTTGAGCAGACTGTCGACGGTGCCTGCTGGTAATGCCGCGAAGGCGTCATTGGTGGGGGCAAATACCGTGAACGGCCCCGGGCTTTTCAGCGTATCAACCAACCCGGCAGCGGACACGGCCGCGACGAGCGTTGAAAATTGCGGGTTTGAAGAGGCAATGTCGACGATGTCGGGCTGCGCCGCAGGCATCGGGGCGCAGGCAGCCAGGCTGATCGCGAGGCTGCTGCCCATGAGTGTCATTTTCAGATTGCGCGTGAGCATCAGGTCCATCCTTGAAAGGGGGTGAAAAATGGCGCGCGGCCTGGCCGGGCGCCATAAGAGGGGCTTACATTTTGGGCAGAATAACCGCGTCGATCACGTGGATCACGCCGTTTGTTGCCTCGATGTCGGCGGCGGTGATATTGGCGCCGTCCACTTTTGCGCCACCGTCTGTGGTAATTGTCACCTCACTGCCCTGAGCCGTTTTGGCCATCATGTTGTTACTCAGGTCAGTGGACATCACTTTGCCGGGCACAACGTGGTAAGTGAGGATCGCCGTCAACTTGTCCTTGTTTTCTGGTTTCAGCAAATCATCGACCGTGCCTGCCGGAAGGGCGGCAAAGGCAGCGTCGGTGGGGGCAAAGACGGTAAACGGGCCGTCACCTTTCAGCGTATCGACCAGACCTGCGGCCTGAACGGCTGCAACCAGCGTAGTGAAGTCACCCGCGGCAATCGCTGTATCCACGATGTCCATATCGGCAGCATGGGCCGGCAGGCTGAGGGCCATGGCGGTGCTGAGGGCAAGAAATGTTCTGCGGATCATTTTTATCTCCCTTG